>NZ_CP080269.1:3862500-3990000 GCF_019431355.1 Paenibacillus sp. R14(2021) | reverse complement strand
GTTTTTTTGACAATGCCTTGCTTTGTTGCAAAGAACAAGAAGCGGTCCGGTTCAAAGGACTCTACCGGTATGACGGCATTAACCGTCTCTCCCTGCTCAATTTGAATAAGATTGATAATCGGCGTTCCGCGCGCAGTTCGGCTGAGATCCGGAATCTCATACGCCTTGAGACGGTACACTTTCCCTTTATTCGTAAAGAAGAGCAGGAAGTGATGGGTGTTGGAAACGAATAGATGCTCGACAAAGTCGGTATCCTTCGTATCCATGCCAATGACACCTTTGCCGCCCCGCTTCTGGCTGCGGTAGGTCGTTACCGGCAGACGCTTCACGTAGCCGGAATGGGTTACCGAGATGATGACATCTTCGCGCGGAATCAAATCCTCGTCGAGAATGTCATCGTCGCTTGCCATCAGTTCCGTGCGGCGCTCGTCGCCAAACTTCTGCTTTACTTCTTCTAATTCATCGTTAATGATCTGCAGAACAAGCTGCTCGTCTGCAAGAATCGCTTTGAATTCCGCAATTTTGCGAAGAAGCTCAGCATATTCAGCTTCGATCTTGTCGCGCTCGAGTCCTGTAAGGCGCTGCAAACGCATATCCAGAATGGCCTGCGCTTGATCAAAGCTAAGTCCGAAGCGCGTAATCAGGCCTTCTCTGGCTTCTTCCGTTGTTTGCGAAGCGCGAATCAACCGGATCACTTCGTCCAAGTTGTCCAGCGCGATACGTAAACCTTCCAGAATATGCGCGCGGGCTTCTGCCTTCTTCAAGTCAAATTCCGTGCGACGGCGGATAACCTCGACCTGATGCTCCAGGTAGTAATACAAGATATCGCGCAAATTGAGCGTGCGGGGCTCTCCTTTAACCAGGGCGAGCATATTGAAACCGAAATTCATCTGCATCTGCGTTTGCTTATACAAATTGTTCAGCACGACCGTCGGTGTTACGTCGCGGCGAAGTTCAATGACTACCCGCATGCCGTTTCGATCGGACTCGTCACGCAAATCGGTGATACCTTCGATTTTCTTCTCGCGGACAAGCTCAGCGATTTTTTCGACCAACCGCGCTTTTACAACCTGATAAGGAAGCTCATGCACGATGATACGGGCTTTGCCGCCGTTCTCTTCGATTGTTGCTCGAGCACGCATCGTGACCGATCCGCGGCCGGTCGTATACGCTTGACGCATGCCTTCGCGTCCCATCACGAAACCTGCCGTCGGGAAGTCCGGTCCTTTGATATACTCCATAAGCTCGATCGGCGTGATATCGGGATTACGGATCATCGCTTGTACGCCGTCGATAACCTCAGTCAAGTTGTGCGGTGGAATGTTGGTTGCCATCCCTACGGCAATACCCGTCAAGCCGTTAACCAGCAAGTTCGGGAAACGTGCCGGGAGAACCGTAGGCTCATGCTCCTCACCATCATAGTTAGGTGCATAATCAATGGTCTCTTTATTAATATCGCGCAGCATTTCCATCGCAATCTTGGAAAGCCGTGCTTCCGTATAACGCATAGCTGCAGCCATATCGCCGTCGATGGAACCGAAGTTCCCGTGTCCGTCAATAAGCATGTAGCGAAGCGAAAAGTCCTGCGCCATACGTACCATGGTTTCATATACAGCAGAATCGCCATGCGGATGATATTTACCGATGACTTCGCCGACGATTCTGGCGGATTTTTTGTAAGGCTTGTCCGGGGACATGCCCAGCTCGGACATTGCAAAGAGAATCCGGCGATGCACCGGCTTCAGTCCGTCACGGACATCCGGCAGCGCGCGGCTGACGATGATACTCATTGCATAATCCATAAACGATTCGCGCATCTCAGTACCGATATCGCGGTCTCGTACTTGCAGACTTTTCTCTTCTGCCATCGTTAACCTCCTAGGGTTTGCATATGTTTAAGCTTTTCAATAACGAAAACCTCTGGCAGCCGTCGCCATTGATGAGCAGGGTTGTCGTATAACAGAATACTAGATACCATTATCCTTTTTGCTCATTCTTGCCAACCTTAAACGTTTGCAAACAATAAACTTGCAATGGTCCGGTCACATGCCTCTAAACTTCAGAATCATTAGTTTGATACACGCTCAAAATCCGTCTCTTCGCCATAAACTAACATATCCTGCATGCATTTTATGAAAAAAGTTGGATAATGCAAAAAATAGGCATTATCTCTATTATAACATTGATTTCAACCTGTGTCTCCTGCATGCTTTGTAATCCCACACGCTAGCATGAACCTGAAAGGTGGATCGCCATTGGCCATTCAACGCGTTAAAAGTAAATGGGCAAAAACCAAAGTATTGCTGCGCGCAGAGCCGCTGCGCGAGCGGATTCCACTGACGAAACGATGGAATATAACCGATCTGGCACACATGCTGGATACGTATGCGATGGTCTATGTAAAGCCTGATCAAGGCACCTTTGGCTTAGGTGTCGTACGTGTAGAAAAAAGATCAAGTGATCTCTATACCTATCAGTCAGGAACTCTACTGCAAAGCTTCACCTCGTTTGAGCAAATGGCGGCTTCCCTCCGGAAGCGGATTGGAAACCGAGCCTACCTGATCCAACAGGGGATTCCACTGCTTACTTACGAGGGACTACGATTCGACATTCGTGTCATGGTACAGATGAATCCGAAGAACGAATGGGAAACAACCGGCATTATCGGGCGGGTCGGCCATCCCAAAAAAATCGTAACTAATTATCACAGCGGCGGCGTGCCGAAGTCATTCAACAAGCTGATGGGTGCTTATTTGACGGAATCGCAGACGCGCAGCTACGGGGCTTGGCTGGCTGAGCTCGGAACAGATGTCGCGAAGCAGCTGCAAACCGAATATCCGCGCTTAAAGGAAATCGGCATTGATATCGCAATTGATCAATCGTTTCAGCCCTGGATCCTCGAAGTGAACACGCTGCCTGATCCTTTTATTTTCCGTAAGCTTGAAGACAAGAAGATGTTTCGACGCATCTACCGTTATTGCTTAGCCTATAATCGGCGTTTAAGCTGAAAACAAGCCGCCCGGGTAACCGGACGGCTTGTATCTGTATGTCAATTAAATATCTAGATTTTTAACAAATTTCGCGAATTCTTGGATAAACTCACGGCGCGGCTCAACATTATCGCCCATGAGCGTCTCGAAAATATTATCTGCTTCGATGGCATCCTCAATTGTCACTTGGAGCATGGTACGACTCTCGGGATCCATCGTCGTTTCCCATAACTGGGATGCGTTCATTTCTCCGAGACCTTTGTACCGCTGTACATTGACCTTAACGCCTTCGCCGAATTCGCTGATGATCGCATCGCGTTCTTTCTCGCTCTGCGCATAACGAACAACTTTGTTGCGTTCAATCTTGAAGAGCGGCGGCTGCGCGATATACACATAGCCGGCCTCAATGATTTTGCGCATGTAGCGGAAGAAGAACGTAAGCAGCAGTGTGCGAATATGCGCGCCGTCGACGTCGGCATCTGTCATAATAATGACTTTGTGATACCGCGCTTTGGAAATGTCGAAATCATCCGCAATGCTTGTTCCGAGCGCCGTGATGATGGCACGGATCTCCGTGTTGGACAGAATCCGGTCCAGACGGGCACGTTCGACATTCAAGATTTTACCGCGCAGCGGCAGTATCGCTTGGAAGTGCCGATCGCGGCCTTGTTTGGCTGAACCGCCTGCAGAGTCACCCTCTACGATGTAGATCTCGCTGATGGATGCATCGCGCGAAGAGCAGTCTGCAAGTTTACCTGGCAGTGCGCTTACTTCGAGCGCGCTCTTGCGGCGTGTCAGTTCGCGTGCTTTGCGGGCAGCCTCGCGAGCACGTGCTGCCTGTAAACCCTTCTCCACAATTTTCTTGGAGACCGCTGGATTTTCATCCAAGAACTCTTGAAATTTCTCAGCGAAGAAGGACTCTACGATACCACGTACTTCGCTGTTTCCGAGCTTGGTCTTCGTTTGACCTTCAAACTGCGGTTCAGGTATTTTCACGGAAATGATCGCGGTCAGACCTTCGCGGACATCATCGCCGGAGAGGTTGGAGTCGCTGTCTTTAATTGCATTCATCTTGCGGGAATATTCATTGATGATCCGTGTCAGCGCACTCTTGAAACCGGATTCATGCGTTCCGCCTTCATGCGTATTAATGTTGTTGGCAAAAGAGTAAATATTCTCGGTATAGCTGTCGTTATACTGCAGCGCCACTTCGACTTGAATGTTATCCTTTGAGCCTTCGACATAAATCGGCTGTTCATGCAGCGCTTCCCGGCTGCGGTTCAAATATTTGACGAATTCGATAATACCGCCGTCGTATTTGAACGTATTCGTAGCACCGCTTCGTTCGTCAAGCAGCGCGATTTCAATGCCTTTATTGAGAAAGGCCAACTCGCGAATCCGCGACTGGAGCACTTCATACTCGTACACTAACGTTTCTGTGAAAATTTCGGCGTCCGGCTTGAACGTAGTCGTTGTTCCGGTTTCGTCCGAATCTCCGATCACTTGGAGGTCATATTGAGGTGCACCGCGGCGATACTCCTGACGATGGATTTTGCCTTCGCGCTTAACGGTAACAACGACATGCTCAGACAAGGCATTAACGACTGAAATACCGACCCCGTGAAGGCCGCCGGATACTTTGTAGCCTTCGCCGCCGAACTTACCGCCGGCATGAAGGACCGTCATGACGACTTCAAGCGTCGATTTTTTCAGCTTAACGTTCTCGCCGACCGGAATACCGCGCCCGTTGTCAATAACGGTTATGCTGTTGTCTTCATGTATAATGACTTCAATGCGCGTACAATAGCCTGCCAGCGCCTCATCGATACTATTATCAACGACTTCCCATACGAGATGGTGAAGCCCTTTGCCGCTTGTGGAGCCAATGTACATCCCTGGGCGCTTGCGTACCGCTTCTAACCCTTCAAGAACTTGAATCTGGCTTTCATCATACGTGTGCTGATTCGACGACATGCTGGGTTTCACTGCTCCTCTCAACTACTTGCCACTTTGCAAACCTTATAGCCGCTGCATCTCTAACTAGTCGCAAAATGGTGCGATCGTTTCTTCAGTGTCGAGGATGAGATGGGCGAATAGTAGATCTTGTTCTCCGTCACTACGATTGACTTCGCTTCTTCTTCTCCTATAACTTCAACGTCTTTTCGCTTACGGGCTTGTGCGACGAACTGTTTGGACAGTTTGGAGGACTGCTCAATTGAGATGTCAAATATAGCGACGAGCTCCGCGGCGCGAATGATCTTTTCCCCGCCCAAATGAATGTACATAGTCTCCACCCTTCGTTCGCATCGGCGTCCTATCGGTTACAGCTCGACATGACCATCCTTCACTTGATAGATCCGGGCATCATCCAGCTTGCTGATATTGACGCTTTCAAGTCCTGTAGTCGTAATAAACGTTTGCACTTTGCTTTGAAATGTTTCGATTAGCTGCGTCTGCCGATGTTGATCAAGTTCAGACAAAACATCATCAAGCAGAAGCAGGGGATACTCGCCGATTTCTTCATGAATCAGTTCGATTTCGGCTAGTTTCAAGGATAACGCCGTTGTGCGCTGCTGGCCCTGCGAGCCATAAACAGACGCTTCTTTGCCATTTATATAAAAGGCCATATCATCACGATGAGGACCAACAAGCGTCATTCCACGACGAAGCTCCTGATCCTTAACCTGTGTTAACTTTATCATAAATTGCTCAAATAATATAGATTCTTCTTCCTTAGCGTCACTTTCGAAGGACGGGCGATAGAGGATTGAGAGCTCTTCAGAACCGGCGGTTATGCCTGAATGGATGTGCTGCGCCCACTTCTGAAGCTTCTCTATGAAGTTTTGCCTTTTTTTCACAATTTTAACACCATACTCGGCAAGCTGCATATTCCAGACGTCCATCATCGCCATATTGGCATTGCCTGGCATCGTCGATTTGAGGTAGTTGTTGCGCTGCTGAAGCACCTTATGGTATTGACCGAGCGCATGCAAATAACCGGGCTGCACCTGGCCGATTTCCATGTCCAGAAACCGCCGGCGTATGCCCGGTGTACCTTTCACAATTTCGAGATCTTCCGGCGCGAACATGACGACATTAAGCGACCCGACAAAATCACTTAGCTTACGCTGCTCCAGCCCGTTGATCCGGGCTTTCTTCCCTTGCTGGGACAAAGCGAGATCAAGTGTAACCGCGCCGTACCTTTTGTCCACCTCACCTCGGATGCGGGCTTCGTTCGACTGCCAGCCGATCAGTTCCTTATCCTTGCTGGTTCGATGGGACTTGGTCAGCGCAAGCACGAAGATTGCTTCCAGCAAATTCGTTTTTCCTTGTGCATTGCGGCCGACAAACAGATTAACCTGGCTGTCGGTCGTAAGCTCGATGCCCTCGTAATTGCGGTAATGCTGCAGTTGAATGGAATTTAATCGCAATGTAAAGCCTCCCGGTTCTTGCTGGCAAAAACAGCAGGTTGCCGCATTACCGTTTCACAATCGTAAAAACGCCAAATCCCTTCACGTCAACCTGGTCGCCTGTATACAGCTTGCGGCCGCGGCGATTGTCAGCTTCTCCGTTAATAACGACCTCGTTTTCCTGCAAGAAAAATTTAGCTTCGCCGCCGGTGCTAATGCATTCCGACAGTTTCAAAAACTGGCCGAGCGCGATATATTCCGTCGAAATTCCAATTTGTTTCATACACGTAGTCTCCTATCAGCCTGTTGTCCGGTACGGCAAGATGAGATGCAGGCTGTGCGAATGGTCGGTCGGTTTGATAATGATAGGGCTCATCGCCCCTGTAAATCCGATGAATAAATACTCGCTGTCGATAACTTTAAGCGCATCCAGCATATATTTGGAGTTGAACGCGATGCGCAGCTGTTCACCGTTCATTTCTTTCACTTCCAGCTGCTCGGTAACACGGCCGAGCTCCGTGGAGCTGGATGAAATTTCAATCGAACCGTCTTCCTGGGTCACGAGTCGGACAATGTTGGTTTTCTCTTCACGCGACATCAAATAAGCTCGGTCGATTGCATCCGTCAATTTTTTTGTATGCAGGACAAGTTCTGTTTTGAACTGCTGCGGAATAATTTTAGAAGTATCGGGATAGGTTCCGTCCAAGATGCGGGAGTAGAACAAAACGTTGCCTACTTTAAACAGCACTTGATTGTCCGCCACAACGATATCCACATGTGTATGATCGTCCGGAACGATTTTGGACAGCTCATTTAATGTCTTGCCGGAGATAACCACATTGGAAAAACGGTATCCCTCTAACGCTTCGACGGTTGCGATTCGGCTGGCCAGACGATGTCTGTCCGTCGCTACGAATTTCAGCTGCCCATCAGCCAAGTTCCACAATACGCCGGTCAAAATAGGCGTTTGTTCGCTAGTAGAAGCTGCGAATACGATTTGTCGAATCATCGATTTGAGCAGATCGCCTGGGACAGAGATGGATTCGCTTTGTTGAATGGTAGGCAGAACAGGGAATTCTTCTGGATCCAAACCGACCATTTGAATATCCGTCGAGCCGGAGCGGATCAAGGTTTGGAAATGGTCTTTGACTTCGATTTCAAGTTCGTCTGAAGGCAGCTTCTTGACGATTTCAACAAAAAATTTAGCTGGAAGCACAACACTTCCCGGCTTTTCGACTTTCGCAATGACAAATTCACCGTTTTCTACGGGAATGAAGCTTTGAATGGATATGTCTGTGTCGCTTGCTGTCAGTGTAACACCTTGGTGGTTTACGTCGATTTTAATCCCGCCGAGAATAGGAATAGGCGGACGTGAAGAAGAAGCTTTGGAAACTTGTTGGATAGCATCGTTTAGTTGATCTTTGCGGATCGTTAATTTCATGATTTTCACTCCTAAAGGACAGGGATCACGACAGCGGTTTGATGAGGCGTCGTTTCCACCTATATTTTGATGATGTTTATTAATAATATTAGTAGAAGTCGTAGTAGGGGCACTGAATATGTGGATAAGTGTCGATAACGCTGATAAAGCAAGCCTATCCACATGTGTACAGCGTGTGCATAGGCTTGCTGATTCATTGTTGAAGAAAGTGTATAACTTTTCTGGTTATGCAGCATTCTTTCTTATTCAAGTATGATTCTTGATCTTCTCGGTCAGCGTTTGAATGATTTTGAACAGCTCAGCATCGATTTTCAGCTGCTGGGTTATTTTCTCGTGCGCATGAATGACCGTCGTATGGTCTCGGCCCCCGAATGCTTCCCCGATCTTAGGCAGCGAATGATCCGTTAGTTCTCGCGAAAGGTACATGGCAATTTGTCTCGGGAAAGCTACGGCCTTCGTTCTTTTTCGCGCCTTGAATTCTTCCATCTTGAGCCCGTACAATTCGCCGACCTTCTGCTGAATATCGTGCATCGTAATCATTTTGGGCCGGCTGGAAGGAATGATATCCTTTAGTGCCTCTGCCGCCAAATGAGACGAAATATCCTCGTTTATTAGAGAGGAGTAAGCAACGACTCGAATGAGCGCACCCTCCAGCTCGCGAATGTTCGTATCGATCTGACTGGCGATATAGACCATCGCTTCGTTCGGAATATCCAGGTTCTCCGCTTTGGCTTTCTTTCGCAAAATCGCGATCCGCGTCTCGAGATCAGGCGGCTGAATATCCGTAATGAGTCCCCATTCGAACCGTGAGCGCAGCCGTTCCTCCAGCGTCGGAATTTCTTTAGGAGGGCGGTCACTGGAAATGACAATTTGCTTGCGTTCCTCGTGCAGAGCGTTGAATGTATGGAAAAACTCTTCCTGGGTCTGCTCTTTGCCTGCGAGAAACTGAATATCATCTATAAGAAGCACGTCGATATTCCGGTATTTGTTGCGGAAGCTTTCGCCGCGGTTATCCCGGATCGCATTAATGAATTCGTTCGTGAATTTCTCGGAAGACAAATAAAGAACCCGCGTGTTGGGGTTATGTTCCAAAATATAATGCCCGATTGCATGCATTAAATGCGTCTTGCCGAGTCCTACTCCGCCGTAAAGAAACAACGGATTGTAAGCCTTGGCCGGCGCTTCGGCGACAGCTAATGAAGCAGCGTGCGCGAAACGGTTGTTAGCGCCGATGACGAATGTATCGAACATGTACTTAGGATTAAGCATGTGCGAATAGGTTTCTTCGGGCCCAACCTGTACGGGCGGCAAAACAACCGGCTGAAGATCTGCCGGTTCAGGAGGCTTATTTTCTTCAATGACAAATTTAATGTCGAATTGGCGCCCCATAAATTCCTGAAGTGTCGTCCGCACAAGTTTTGTATACCGGCTTTCGAGCCATTCGGCCGCAAAAGTCGTCGGAGCTGTCACTACGACTACGGAATCGCCGCTAAACGAAGCATTAGTTGCTTTGAACCAAGTGTCGAAGCTTGGCTTGCTGAGTTTAGTTTGTATGATCGACAGCACCTGTTGCCACATTTCGTGCGTATGGCTATCCACAGATTGTCACTCCTTATCCAATTCACCGAAAATGGCGCTCTCAAGCTGAAAATGTCGAAATGGTGGGTAAGCTGCTTCGTTTCATCCACATTATTAAGGGAAGGCGGAAAACTATTATCAAAGGGGAATG
The DNA here is from genome assembly GCF_019431355.1 of Paenibacillus sp. R14(2021). Taxonomy (NCBI): domain Bacteria; kingdom Bacillati; phylum Bacillota; class Bacilli; order Caryophanales; family Paenibacillaceae; genus Paenibacillus; species Paenibacillus sp. R14(2021). The sequence continues at coordinate 3,980,430 of NZ_CP080269.1, read as the reverse complement.
AATGTTGTTCACATTGTTATCCACAGGGTGTTAATAATGTTGAGGGGAAATTGGAGTCATCCACACAGAAAACATATTTATCATAGCAAAATAAGCCTTGATATTCAACGATTCTAGACATTTTATCCACAAATTCAATAGGTTGTGTATAAAACTTATCGACAACACTAGATATTGTTAATATCGTGTTACCAATTCGACATAAACCGGGAAAAGCCGATAAATTCATCCACATGTTATTAATTTACTGGAACAAACCGCTGATCTTACTGTTTATCCACAACGAGGGCGCGCATTCATTTCTCCAACCTTTGTTCTGGTCTATTCGGTTGACTTTTGTTTGGCCGCATGGTTTAATTGAAAAAGGCGTTTTTTCACGGAGAATGCTCATCGTCCTATTTTCTTTTTGACTTTGCAGCATTACGCTTAGGGAAAACACGACGATCGCTAATCGTGCAGACGATAAGAAATAGGGTTACGCAAGGCGATTGAGCAAGGATAGGAGGTGCATAGATCAATGAGACCTACATTTAGACCTAATGTTAGTAAACGTAAAAAAGTTCATGGTTTCCGTAAACGTATGGCTTCCGTAAATGGACGTAAAGTGCTTAGCGCCCGCCGTAAACGGGGAAGAAAAGTACTGAGCGCGTAACTTTAAGACCACATTACGTGGTCTTTTTTTATTGAATTGAAACGTTGTATTGCCGCGAAGATCGACGATCGCCGTTTCAGCTTGTGTTTTAACGGTCATACTACGTAATAAAGGTTCGGTGAAGATGCGCCGTGCAAAAGAAGCTGCGTTTGCGTAAACGCGAAGATTTCAGCCGGATCTATCGGAACGGCAAATCATTCGCTAACAGCCAGTTTGTCGTTTATTGGTCACGACAACATAAAGCGGATCCCTTCCGGCTTGGCGTATCGGCCAGCAAGAAGATCGGCAATGCCGTGGTTCGCAACCGGATGAGGCGGCTTGTGAAGGAAATTGTTCGCCATCAGAAGGATCGCATAGCTGAACAGCTGGATGTAATCGTCATTGTGCGGAAGCCTGCTGTCGGTCTTGAATTGAAGGAATTAGAGAAAAGCATGCTTCATGTTTTGAAGCGGGCTGGGCTCCTGAAGAACGGTCGGTGAGAGCGTGAAATCGCTTTATCCGGCGGGTTGGGGCTTGTTTCTTTGTGCCATAAAATGTGATATAGTTTACGTGAATGATTTTGCAGCGCTTTTGTCCTCACGGAGGCAGCGCTCATGGTGCGCAGAGAGGAGTTTTACATGTTGTCCCGTATTTCGAAACGAACATGGTTTACGGCAATCGCCTTAATTGCTGTGATGCTTTTCTTGAGCGGCTGTTCATCGGCTACTCACCCGGTATCAATGGATGATTTATCGCACGGCAACTTCTGGCAGAAGCACGTCGTTTACTATTTCTCACTTTGCCTCGAAACGTTCGCAAAGTGGTTTAACGGTGAATACGGCATCGCCATTCTGCTAATGGTGGTCATCGTAAGAACGTTGATTCTTCCGCTAACGATTAAGCAGTACCGCAGCTCGAAGGCCATGCAGGCTTTGCAGCCGGAGCTCGCAAAATTGAAAGAGAAGCACAAGGACAATCCTCAGAAGCAGCAAGAAGAAACGATGAAGCTGTTTCAGCAGCACCAGGTTAACCCGCTTGCCGGCTGTTTGCCGCTGCTCGTGCAGATGCCTGTATTCATCGCGTTGTACAATTCAATTTATATGAATGAAAACATTCGTGAGCATACATTCCTGTGGCTGCAGCTCGGCGAGAAGGACCATACGTATGTCCTGCCGATTCTGGCTGCGATCACTACATTTATCCAGTCCAAGATGATGCAGTCTCAGCAAAAGACGATGGCCGCTATGCAGGGCATCATGTTGATTTTCCCGGTTTTGATTTTCGTCATGGCACTTTCGTTCCCGGCGGCTCTTCCGCTGTACTGGATTTTCAGTAACACGTATACCATTACGCAAAACTATTTCCTTTATGTACGCAAATCGCCTAAAGATAAGGAGAGTGTCCCTGCGAAATGAAGAAAATCCTAGCATCGGGTAAAACGATCGAAGATGCTGTACAAAATGGGTTAACGGAATTGCAGGTATCCGCGGATCGTGTCAATGTGACCGTCCTGGAAAAGCCAAGTAAAGGTTTGTTTGGTCTGATCGGCGTCAGAGTCGCCAAGGTCGAGCTTGTTCTTAAACCGGAACAGGATAAGATAGACACTACGACTATTCCCGCACCCGCGGTAAAGTCCGCAGTTGATTCACCAGACAAACCGGCTTCGAAGGCGAAGGATGCCATCCTTGAAACGGAACGATTCATTATTGAAGTGGCAAGAACAATGGGGCTTGACATTACGATTGCTCGTCACGATTCAAAAGAGGGATTGATTCTGGCGTTGTCCGGCGGTGGAGATTTGGGTTTATTGATCGGCCGCCGAGGGCAGACGCTCGATGCTATGCAATATCTGGTCAACATTGTGGCCAACCGTTATTCCAGCAGTCATCTGCGTATTGTACTTGATGCTGAGGATTTTCGTGAGCGTCGCCGTAAGACGCTTGAAGATTTATCTGATCGCTTGGCGGGCCATGTTATCCGTACGCGGAAAGAAGTCGTACTCGAGCCTATGGCGCCTCACGAGCGAAAGATTATTCATTCGCAGCTCCAAAACCACACGAAAGTCAAAACCTTCAGCAAAGGCGACGAACCGAACCGGCGCGTGGTCATTACACTGAAGTAGTAACGATGCATAGGGTCTATTCCAGCAATGGCTTCCAACGGTCATTGCTCATTTTTTATTTCGGATCAGGTTAAGAGGGAAAATGATATGATGATTAAAGACACGATTGCCGCCATTTCGACAGCTGTCGGAGAGGGCGGCATTGCCATTATACGGGTCAGCGGACCCGAGGCTGTTGCCGTATGTGCAGGATATTTCCGTTCCAAAACGGATATTACCGAAGTGGATTCGCATACCATCCATTATGGTCATATTGTCGATCCGGCCAATGGTGAAACGATAGAAGAAATTCTGCTAACGATTATGAGGGGGCCTCGGTCATTCACGGCGGAGGATGTTGTCGAGCTTAGCACGCATGGCGGCGTTATCGCTGTCAAGCGCGTACTGGAGCTTCTGCTGCGTGCTGGAGAGATTCGATTAGCGGAGCCGGGCGAGTTTACGAAGCGCGCTTTCCTTAATGGACGAATTGATCTTACGCAGGCAGAGGCGGTTATTGATCTGATCCGATCTAAGTCGGATCGGGCGTTCTCAGTGGCGCTGAAGCAGGCGGAAGGCACGCTTTCCAAAAAGGTAAAGGTACTACGCCATGGGTTGATAGAACTGCTTGCGCATATCGAGGTCAATATTGACTATCCGGAGCATGATGTGGAATCCATGACGAGCGCTTATATTCGCGAGCGCTGCGGAGAAGCCTGCCAGGAAATCGAGCGGTTGTTAAAAACGGCTGCAGAAGGCAAGATATTACGTGAAGGCATTGTAACTGCTATTGTTGGACGTCCGAACGTCGGCAAGTCTTCGCTGCTGAACGCGCTTGTACAGGAGAACAAAGCAATTGTAACGGATATTCCGGGCACAACACGGGATGTCATTGAAGAGTATATTACGCTCGGCGGTATTCCGCTGCGCCTGTTGGATACCGCGGGGATTCGCGAGACGGCCGACGTGGTGGAGCGGATTGGCGTGGAACGATCCCGTACAGCGCTTGAGGAAGCGGATCTCATTCTATTCGTGCTAAACGCCAACGAGCCGCTTCATCCCGATGATCGCCAGCTGATGGAGCAGCTGCGCAGCCGACAGGTTGTCGTGCTGCTGAACAAGACGGATCTGCCGATTGTGCTGGAGACCTCAGAGGTAGAGGAATGGTTCCCTCAAGAGGCAATCGTTCGATTGTCTGTTCTGAAGGAGCAGGGGCTGGATGAGCTGGAGAACGTCATTAGCCGGATGTTTTTTAACGGTGAGCTGGAATCGGCTGATTTGACTTACGTCAGCAATGTTCGACATATTACGTTATTGAATCATGCTCGTCAATCGCTCATTGATGCGATTGAAGCTACCGCGATGGGCATTCCGATTGATATTGTGCAAATTGATGTGCGAACCGCATGGGAGCAGTTGGGTGAATTGATAGGAGATTCGGTAGCTGAGTCGCTTATTGATCAAATTTTCTCTCAGTTTTGTTTAGGTAAATAATGATTGTCTTTGAGGCAAGGAGGGATAAGGATATGGGATATCATGCAGGTGAATTTGACGTTATTGTTGTAGGTGCAGGGCATGCAGGCTGTGAAGCTGCACTGGCTTCTGCGCGGATGGGGTGCGAGACGCTGCTGCTCACAATCAATCTGGATATGGTGGCGTTTATGCCATGCAATCCATCGATTGGCGGTCCTGCGAAAGGACATGTCGTTCGTGAAATTGATGCGCTCGGCGGTGAAATGGGCCGCAATATCGATAAGACATTTATTCAAATGAGGATGCTGAACACAGGAAAGGGTCCAGCTGTTCATGCACTTCGCGCGCAAGCCGATAAATTCTTATATCAGCATTTCATGAAGCAAACGATCGAGGAGACGGACCATTTGACACTTCGCCAAGGTATGGCGGAGGATCTCATCATTGAGGATGGCGTCTGCGTAGGCATTGTGACGAAGACAGGGGCGGAGTACCGGGCTAAATCGATCGTTGTGACGACGGGCACCTACTTGCGCGGGAAAGTCATTATGGGTGAATTAATGTATGAGAGCGGGCCGAATAACCAGCAGCCTTCGATTAAGCTGTCGGAAAGCCTGCGTGCATTAGGACTTGAACTGGTACGGTTCAAAACCGGAACGCCGCCGCGCGTGCACGGCGACACCATCGATTTCTCCAAAACTGAAATTCAACCTGGTGATGAGAAGCCTAAATTCTTCTCCTACGAGACGGAATACTCCGACAATGAACAGCTGCCGTGCTGGCTGACGTATACGTCGGAGGAAACGCACCGGATCATCAACGACAATTTGCATCGTGCACCAATGTTCTCAGGAGCGATTGAGGGAACAGGGCCAAAGTACTGTCCATCCATCGAAGATAAAATCGTCCGTTTTGCGGATAAACCGAAGCATCAGATCTTCCTAGAGCCGGAAGGCAAGAACACATCCGAATACTACGTCCAAGGGCTGTCGACCAGCATGCCGGAAGACGTGCAATTAAGCATCTTGCGTTCTATTCCAGGTTTGGAAAATGTTGAGATGATGCGTACAGGCTACGCTATTGAATACGATGCCGTCGTTCCGACGCAGCTCTGGCCTTCGCTTGAAACGAAGCTTGTTCCAGGACTGTTCACAGCTGGTCAAATTAATGGTACATCCGGTTATGAGGAAGCAGCAGGTCAAGGAATTATGGCCGGCATTAATGCGGCTCGGAAAGCACAGGAGAAGCAGCCGGTTATCGTTGAGCGGTCCCAAGGCTATATCGGCGTTCTTATCGACGATTTGGTTACGAAAGGAACAACGGAGCCTTATCGTCTGTTGACGTCCCGTGCGGAATATCGACTCCTTCTGCGGCATGATAATGCGGATCTGCGTCTAACGCCAATCGGGCATGAAATCGGTCTGATTTCAGAAGCGAGGTACAATAAGTTTACGACGAAGAAAATGATGGTGGAGCAGGAGATCGAACGGCTCAAAACGGTGAAGGTTAAACCTGATGAAGCAACGCTTGTCATGATGGAAGAAGTCGGAACAGCCCTTATCCAGCAGACGACGGATGCGTTATCCTTACTGCGTCGTCCTGAAATCACGTATGACATGATTGAGCGATTGTCTCCTTCTGAGGAACAGCTTACCGAGGATATGAAGGAACAAGTTGAAATTCAGATCAAGTATGCAGGTTATATCGAGAAGCAGCAGCTGCAGGTAGAGCGGATGGCGAAGATGGAGAAGAAGCGGATTCCTGACGATATTGATTATATGGTTGTCACCAACCTGTCCAAGGAAGCTAAGCAAAACCTGTCCACGATTCGTCCGTTATCTATCGGTCAGGCATCGAGGATCGGCGGCGTAACGCCTGCTGATATTTCCATTCTGCTTGTCTATTTGGAACATTACAATAAGGTTGTCGCAGCACGGGGGTAAACATGAATTCGACTGAGACGTGGTTTGTACAATTGCTGGAGGAGCATGGAGTGGCAATATCGCCGCTTCAGCTTCAACAGTTTCAATCCTATTATGCGCTGCTCGTGGAATGGAACGAGAAGATGAATTTGACTGGCATTACGGAGAGGGAAGCGGTTTATGAGAAACATTTTTATGATTCCGTGACCCTTTCTTTTTTTATGAACATGAGTGATGTATCAGCTGTTGCCGATATTGGATCGGGAGCTGGCTTCCCAAGTATTCCGCTCAAAATCTGCTTCCCTCATCTACGCGTGACCATTGTTGATTCTCTCAACAAACGCATTCAATTTCTTGAGCATGTTGTACAGGAGCTTGGTTTCCAGCATGTTGCTTGCGTTCACGGTCGTGCGGAAGATATCGGGCGGTTGCCTGCTCATCGGGATGCGTATGATGTGGTAACGGCTAGAGCGGTTGCAAGACTTAGCGGATTAAATGAGTTGTGTCTTCCTTTTGTCAGGAAAGGCGGCGTGTTTATCGCTATGAAGGGCTCTGATCCCGCAGAGGAAACGGCAGAAGCAAAGCGGAGTTTATCGGAGCTGCGTGCGAAGCTAACGAAGGTTCATCATCTGAAGCTGCCCTTTGAACAATCTGACCGTCATATCATTGTGATAGACAAGCTTGCCGATACACCTGCTAAGTACCCAAGAAAAGCAGGCCTACCGTTAAAGCAGCCAATCGTATAGATGAGCTGTAGGGAATAATTGCAAATTGTTTCACGTGGAACATTATCGTGGCGACTTTTGTTTAGAATCTCGCTGTGTCAAGCAGGAAATCAACTTACAGCCGACGAATGATATATGAACGACGTTACTCGGCACTTTGAAATCGGGTGGTATGTTGACGCTATGAAAGAACAATTCTCACGTTTATTTGGTTTAGGCGATCAAAAGAATCTAAACCAAGATGAAGTCAAACAACTTCCGCTCGGTGAGGTGGATACAAGTCCCTACCAGCCGCGTACTGTTTTTGACGATGATCGTATCGATGAGCTGAGTCAAACGATTCGAACACATGGGGTCATTCAACCCATCGTAGTTCGACTTCGCAACGGCAGATATGAGATTATCGCAGGTGAACGCCGATATCGTGCAGTAAAGAAGCTGGGGCTTGAAACGATTCCTGCTATTATCCGGGAATTTAATGATTCCCAGGCTGCTTCAATTGCATTGATCGAGAATTTGCAGCGAGAAGGCTTAACTTCGATTGAGGAAGCGGTTGCCTATCAGAAGTTGATAGATCTGCATAACTTGACGCAGGAAAGCTTGGCGCAGCGACTGGGGAAGAGCCAATCAACGATAGCCAATAAGATCAGATTGTTGGGACTAGGTGAAACCGTCAAAAATGCGCTCATGGAACGCAAGATAACGGAGCGTCATGCAAGAGCGCTGCTTTCTCTGGATACGGAAGAGTTGCAACTCAAAGTGCTGGACGATATTATGACTAAAGAGCTTAACGTGAAACAAACGGAAGCCCGAGTAGCTTTCTATAAGGAAGCCGTCAAAACAAAGAAGTCGAAACGGATTTCATTTACGAAAGACGTTCGCTTGGCATTGAACACCATACGCCAGTCGATTGATATGGTGTCAGGGTCAGGACTTCAAATTAAGACAAACGAACAGGATTACGATGATCATTATGAAATCGTCATCAAGATTCCGAAACGTTAAATAGCAGTGTCGACAGCCGTCCAGAACAAGGACGGCATCGTCGTTTTTTCATTATGAAATAATAATTACAGTAGTATACACGAGATTCATAGTTTCATATTGCTCGGTAGATGGCATCAATAAGTAATCAGCATAGAGGTGAACGGTTTGTCTAAAACGATAGCAATAACGAACCAGAAGGGCGGTGTCGGAAAAACGACCACGTCTGTCAATCTGGGTGCATGTTTGGCTTCGCTGGGTAAAAAGGTACTGCTTGTTGATATTGATCCCCAAGGCAATACAACGAGCGGGATTGGAATCAATAAAGCGGATGTAGCGCATTGTATTTATGATGTGCTTATTAATGATGTGCATCCTAATGAAGCTACCTGCGCAACGAATATTGAGGGATTAAATATTATCCCGGCAACGATTCAGCTGGCAGGCGCCGAAATTGAACTGGTGCCAACCATATCCCGTGAGCAGCGTTTGAAGAAGTCGCTGTCGCTTGTCAAAAATCAGTATGATTATATTCTTATTGATTGCCCGCCTTCGTTAGGCATTCTTACGATCAATTCATTAACGGCTTCTGATTCTGTCATAATCCCGATTCAATGTGAATATTACGCGCTGGAAGGACTTAGCCAGCTCTTAAATACAGTACGCCTCGTGCAAAAGCATCTGAACACTTCGCTTCAAATTGAAGGTGTTCTTCTTACGATGTTTGATGCACGTACGAACCTGGGCATCCAGGTCATTGAAGAAGTGAAGAAGTATTTCCAGCAGAAGGTTTACCAAACGATTATTCCGCGGAACGTTCGTTTGAGCGAAGCCCCTTCGCATGGACAATCTATCATTACGTATGATCCAAGATCCAAAGGAGCAGAGGTGTACCTTGAACTCGCGAAGGAAGTGATTATGTATGAGCAAGCGGCTAGGTAGAGGACTTGATGCGCTTATTCCATCACTTTCTGTCAGTGAAGACGATAAAGTGGTTGAAGTACAGCTTACCCAATTAAGACCGAATCCGTATCAACCGCGTAAAACCTTTGATGATGATGCGATTAAAGAACTGGCGGAGTCGATCAAGCAGCATGGTGTCATTCAGCCGATCATCGTACGCACTGTTCTAAAAGGGTATGAAATCATTGCTGGTGAACGCCGGTTCCGTGCCTCACAGCTATGTGGAAATGCTACGATCCCTGCAGTCGTTCGCAACTTTTCCGATCAACAAGTGATGGAGATTGCTCTCATTGAAAACCTCCAGCGTGAAGATCTCAATGCGATCGAGCTTTCTTTGGCTTATCAAGCGTTGATGGACAAATTCGATCTTACTCAGGAAGAGTTGTCAATGAAGGTAGGGAAGTCCCGCTCGCATATCGCGAACTTCCTTCGTCTGCTTTCACTGCCCGAACAGATCAAGGAAAATGTTTCACGTGGAACATTATCGATGGGACATGCAAGGGCGATTGTAGGGGTGAAAGAAGAGAAGCGTAAGAAGGAATTGGCTGAACTGACCATTGCTAATGAGTGGAGTGTCAGGCAGTTAGAGGAAGCAATTAAAAACTTGGATCAACCTCTCGTTGATAAAGCGAAGGAACCGGTTTCGAAGAAAAAGGATCCGTATATCGACGAGATAGAGGAAACGCTCCGAGAACAATTCAAGACGACCGTCAAGATTAAACAACAGAAGGATAAAGGACGAATAGAATTGCTGTACTACAATAAACAAGATCTGGAGCGGCTGCTTGAGCTGCTGCAGCAATTATCATAAAGGAACACGCATAGATGTTACCTCTTATATAGCATACTTGATTTGGCGATGTTTGAAGCACGACTGCCAATCAAGTATGCTATTGTTAGGATTAAGCAGAAGGGGGCGGAATGGGATGCGGCAGCAAGAACATGAGAAGCCATTTATTTATCTCGATCATGCGGCGACATCTTGGCCCAAGCCGGCCGCGGTAATCGAAGCGGTAAAGGATGCCATGGAGCATGATGGAGCAAATCCGGGAAGAGGAAGTCACGCAATGGCTATGCGAGCGAGCCGTATATTGTTTGACACGCGTAAATCACTTGCCAAGTTGTTCCGGATCAGTAATCCAAACGACATTGCTTTCGGGCTTAATACAACGATGGCATTGAATACGGCAATTAAGGGGTTTGCGAAGCCGGGGGATCACGTAATAGCGACTGCCGTAGAACATAATTCAGTCCGAAGGCCGCTTGAGTATTTGAAGAGGCTGGGCGTTATTGACGTAACCTATGTTGAGCCTAATGAAGCCGGGGAGTTAGAAGCGGAACAGGTGGAAGCTGCTATTCAACCGAATACGAAGCTGGTCGTAGTTAACCACAGCTCGAATTTATTAGGTTCTATACTACCGGTTGAAGCAATAGGTGAAATGACGCGTCGAAGAGGAATTAAGCTGCTGGTGGATGCTGCACAGACGGCAGGCCTACTGGATATAGACGTAGAGGCGATGGGGATTGATTTGCTCGCGTTTCCCGGCCACAAAGGGCTTCTAGGGCCGCAGGGGACAGGCGGACTATACATACACCCAGACGTTGATTTGGAGCCGCTAATGCACGGTGGGACGGGCAGTCAATCGGAGGCAATCGAGCAGCCTGCGGTGCGACCGGACCGCTTCGAAGCGGGAACACACAATACGGCGGGAATTAGTGGATTAAAAGCGGGCGTTCAGCATGTATTGCATGAGACCGTCCGAAACATCCATACTAAAGAATGGGCGCTGACGCAGCAGATGATGCAGGGATTACTTGAAGTGAATGATATTCGTATACTTGGGCCAGCACTTGGACGTCCGCGAACCGGTATCGTTTCATTCGTAATCCCGGGGGCAGATCCCTCGGAAATTGGATTTATTTTGGACCAGCATTACAACATAGCGGTTCGAACAGGGTTTCATTGTACGCCGCTTGCTCATGGCACAGCAGGGACATTAGAAACCGGTGCAATACGTGCAAGTGTGGGATGCTTTTCGACGGCTGACGAGGTAGAGACATTCGTTGGAGCGGTGAAAGAAATTAATCGACATTACAGCTAAGGTGAATCAACAGGGGAGAGAAACGAATCATGGATCAAATCATTGAGCGGCCGTTTGACTGGATCACGATAGGGCTGCTTGTCATTGCTGTCATTTTACTCATTAGAAGCTTTACCCTTAGCAATAAGCTGAAAAAGCTGCGCAAGAGCTATTCGCAGTTTATGGACGGGACCGGTGTCGAGGACCTGGAGCATGTTATTATTCATCTGAAGCAGCGGCTGCATGAACAAGAGGGAGGGCATGTCAGCTTGAAACAAACCGTTCAATCACTGGGCGAAACCGTAAGAAGGAAGAAAGGAAATGTAGGCATCCATCGCTACAATGCATTTGAAGAGCGAGGAAATGATCTGAGTTTCTCCATCGCAGTCATTAGTGATGAGAAGGACGGCATGGTGCTAAGCGGGATTCATGGCCGCGATCAGACGTTTATTTATGCGAAACCGCTCAAAGAAGGGCAGTCCAAATATACACTCACACCTGAAGAAATCGAAGCCATTAATCTGGCGTTGCGACGGGAAGCGTAGTCGGACGCGAGCATTTGACGATCGCCGAGAATAGGCTGTGAGCAATAATTTCCGACATGCGCATGACGAGATGAAGTCTGGTATTTTGCAGAACAAAATACTCCATAAACCCGCCTACATTCACGATGCCGGTAATATGGATATCTCCAACGGGCGGCAGATCCTTGTTGACGCCGGCACCCGGTCTGACGGGACCGTTGCCGACTTGGATACAGCCGACGCTCGCAGCTTGGCCGAGACACGCATCAATACCGATGACGAAGGGCTTGCGCGTACGTTTGTTGATATTGATTAACGTCTCGTCTAAGTTCATGGCATGCACGGGCTCCTCGAGCGTGCCGTAGAGATCGAAGAAGGGGCTGCGGTACTTGCTTAATGAAGTTCCAACAAGTGGGCCGAGCGAATCACCCGTGGAGCGGTCGGTGCCAACGCATACGACGACAATTCTCCGGTCGGATGGAATATTGTCGAGCAGATAAGTCATGCGATGAATAAGAAGGCCGGTAATGTTGGGCTCCGTGTAGGGGACTTTCAGCGGCGTTTCTTTCATTCCTGGCAATTTCATAGATTTCCCTCCCGTAAAACTCTATGAATGTCGATGGTACAAGCAAGAAGCTTTTGATAGAACGGCTGATGCAACGCTTGGTTACTAGTATATGGATGGGACAACCATTTTATACTCGGTCTGCAGGAAAGTTGTCATTCGGCACGCTTTGTCTTACGATCTGGGAAATGGCGGCGCATCAAGGCACACTGGGATATACGGCTGATGTTCCGTTTCAATAGGTACGGAAGGCTGCAACGATTCTGTGAAGGAGGAGAGCAGAGATGTTGATTGCATTCGACTCCACGCAGCAGGCGCTGCGGGCAGAGATGCTATTAGAATATGCTGATATTGAGATAGACATCCGTCCAACCCCCAAGCAAATAACAGCGGGCTGTGCTCTCTCAATTGAATTTCCGGACGAGAGTTTAGAAGCGGCAAAAGCAGTGATCGTTCAGGAACGGGTAGAAATCAGGGGGATATTTCGGCAGGTTGATGAACGATATGAACCGGTTGATTTGCAAGGGTAAATAAAAGTCCAATACAGGAGAAGGAGTGGGCGTTATGGAGAGAAAACAATTCGAGCTTGGGGATATCGTCCAGATGAAAAAACAGCACCCTTGCGGAACGAATGAAATGGAAATTATCCGCATGGGGATGGATATCCGCATTAAATGCGTAGGCTGCAAGCACAGCGTTCTTATCCCGCGGGCAAAGTTCGAGAAGAACCTCAAAAAGGTGCTTCGATCGGCTGCCGAGAAGGTTGAACAAGAGGGAGGAAGCGGTTCAGAAGCGGCCGAATGAAAAAAGCTTGCATTTGGACGAGCAGCATGGTAATATAATTTTTGCTGACTGACCTTTATGGAGAGGTACCCAAGAGGCCCAAGGGGGCTGACTCGAAATCAGCTAGGCGTGTCACAGCGTGCGTGGGTTCGAATCCCACCTTCTCCGCCATCATAAGCAAATTCAAACCGACTCGGTCACCGAGTCGGTTTTTTGCTTGTTATCGAATTCATTAATGGCAGTACGATCGTCGGCAAAGAAAAAAGGGCTCTTGCGAGCCCTTCTCCGACGGTGCTTAAGTGTAGAAAACAGTCATCACAAAGCTTTCGGTTAGAAACCTTGGTCACCGGTTTTTAATCGGTGTGCGTGTGTTACAGACACTGGTCTTTGGCACATCCCTCCGCTTCTATGCTGAGTGGACAAAATCTCCTTGAGGTTCGTGCACATTTAAGTTCAACGGAACCACACCTCTCTCTACACCGTCAAAGCTATGATGCTCCACAATGCCGGGGAATATTCAGACTTCGATCAAAATTATTTCATGTGTTTCCACTTGCGGTCTTTGTTCGATGTTGCCGGGAAAACGTCGCCTCTGTTCAGTCTGACCTTCTTCGGATTGTTTACGCCCATATGGAACGATGCTTCGCCGATCTCGATATACGTGCCATCGTTTGGCGCCCGGTCGCCCGGCCTGAATTCTGTCCATTCACCCATTGCTGCTGCACCTCCGTTAGTCACTGTTGGATAGGAAGGGAAGGGGATGACCCCGAGTATTAGTGTGCATCAGAAACGGGCCAGGCATGAACGGAAGAATGAGGCAGGACAAGCATGAAATCCGCACTTGTCAAGTACTCAGTAAATTTGATATAGTATTCAGGTATGCGAGAAAGAAATTTACTCGCTCCTTGCCCCTTAGAGGGGCCGCATAGTCCAAGAGGAGGTGAAACAAATGCGCAAATACGAAGTGATGTACATCATTCGTCCGGATGTGGAACAAGAGTCGGTACAAGCCCTGACTGACAAGTTCCAAGCAATCATCGGAAACGGCGGAGAGATCATTAAGCATGACGTGATCGGTAAACGCCGCCTTGCGTATGAGATCAATAAGGTTCGTGACGGTATTTACGTTCTCGTTCATTTCAATGCAACTCCAGCAGTTGTAGCTGAACTTGACCGCGTCATGAAAATTTCGGATGAAGTTATCCGATCCCTGATCACTAAAGATGTAGCCTAGTCTCATCTAGCGCAAGCGATGTTTTGATTGGAGGCGAAAGAACGATGTTGAACCGTGTTATTCTCATCGGCAGATTAACAAAGGATCCTGAAATGCGCTATACCCCTGCAGGCGTTGCGGTAACGCAATTTACACTTGCGGTGGATCGTCCATTTTCTAGCGGAGGCCAAGGCGAGCAGCGCGAACGCGAAGCGGATTTTATTCCAATCGTTACTTGGCGCCAGCTGGCTGAAACATGTGCCAATTATTTGCGCAAAGGCCGCTTAACGGCGGTTGAAGGCCGTATGCAGGTGCGGAATTACGAGAACAACGAAGGCAAGCGCGTCTATGTGACGGAAATCATTGCCGATAACGTGCGTTTCTTGGAATCCGGCAACCGGGATAACGGTCCGCGTGAAGAAGGCGGCAATTTCGGCGGTGGAAATGGAAACGGCGGTTACGGCGGAGGCAATCAAGGCGGCTTCGGCGGTAACAACGGCGGCGGTTCACAAGGCGGAGGCAACCGTTCAGGAGGTACACCTCGGAACAACAACGGCCGTGATCCGTTCTCGGATGACGGGCGCCCGATCGATATATCGGAAGATGATTTGCCATTCTAAACGAAAGGACGGATGAACATGAGCTTTAAACAAAGAGATGGTGGCGACGAGCGTCCAGAACGCAAATTCGGCGGCCGTAAAGGCCGTAACAAACGCCGTAAAGTATGTTTCTTCACAGCTAACAAAATTACACACATTGACTATAAAGATACGGACCTGCTTCGTAAATTTATCAGCGAGCGCGGCAAAATCTTGCCACGTCGTGTAACAGGAACAAGCGCGAAGTACCAACGCCTTCTGACGATCGCTATCAAGCGTTCGCGTCAAGTTGCGCTGTTGCCTTACACAACGGAATAGGAATATAAAAAAGGCAGCCAATTGGCTGCCTTTTCTTATGTATGGAGCTGTTAAAACTTGCTTGCCTGCTGCTCGGCATAGTCTCCGATAATGGGCAGCTTGAACCATTTGCCCTGAAGCGCAAGGAGCATGCAGACAATCCATAAAATAAATGCCAGCGGTGCTAGCAATAAACCAAGAAACCAGCCGATAAACGGAATAAAGCCGAGCACAATATTAAGAACAAACACGGTGACAAACACGATGACCGACTGCATCGCGTGGAACTTGACGAATGCACTTTTCTTCTCGATGGCAAGGAATAAAATGCCTGTTATGAAACAGCCGACGTAACAAAGCAAACCAACGACTTTGGGGTCGATGCCCGTCGATGATGGATCGGGTCCGAAATGCGGTGCCTGCATCCTTGGCTCACCATCCTTTGATAGCAATTTATTCCGGAAGCAGCCGAACTATGCAGATCCCCCCTATTTAGTTTCGTAATTGGCAGAGGGGCTTCAGCGTGTGTTCGTGGATGTATCGTAAACCATTTGTAACTTTCCCATGCAAGCTATCGTTTAGAATGAGGATAAAGCGTGTAAATAGATTCGCAGCAGATAGGAGCGTTACCTCATTATGTCACAGCCTCGAAAATCCAGAACATATAAATGGTTGGCTGCAATTATAGCCTTTGTCGTGCTGGGCGTCGCCCTAGGATATTACAATCGCAGTGCGCTTGCCATGTGGGGCTTTGACACGTTCTTGTCCCACAGCGTGGCGAAGAAGCTGGAAGGCTCCTACAAGCCGCTGGAAGGCCGTCCAATGCCGGTAGAGACTGTCTATAGGAAAGAGGAGCCTTTCTCCATGCTGCTCCTTGGCGTCGATCAGAGGGACAAGGAAATCGGCCGATCCGATACGATGATTTATACCGTCATCCGGCCCATAGACGGTGCGATTCTGATGATCTCCATCCCGCGTGATACGTATGTCGATATCGTCGGCAAAACAACGAAGTCCGGTGAGCAGTGGCAGGACAAGATTACGCATGCGTACGCGTTCGGCGGCGCGAATATGTCGGTTGAAACGGTGGAGAAGTTGTTTGGCACCGGAGTCAATCATTATGCTACAATTAACTTCGCGGGCTTCCGGGATGTCATTAACGCCATGGGCGGCATATCGCTTCCCATCACGGAAGATCTTGTGAATGACGATGCCGATCATGAGAAGTTCGTGGTCAAAGCAGGCAAGGATCTGTATGACGGCACAGAGGCGCTAAACTACGTACGTTACCGGGAAGATGCCGGAGGGGATACGAGCCGCGCAGGCCGCCATCAGGTGTTTCTCAATGCCATTATGAACAAAGCCTCCAATGTCAGTCAGTGGTCGAAAATTCCGCAAATGATTGAAATTATGGGCAGCAATTTCAGTACCGACCTGACGCCCGAGCACTTGATCGATTTGGCAAAAAGCATGCTGCAAAGCGACAACCGCACGATCTACAGCCATACGCTGAAAGGCGAAGGACATCGTAAAGTAAGTCACGGTGCGTGGTATTATTTTGCGGACGAAGAAGATTTGGCAAAAACCTCGGCTCTCATCGAGGCTTGGCTGGACCCGGCCAAAACGAAGGCGCAGCTGCCGCTTCCAGAGGACTATCAGAACAAAATCGACAAACCGGTGGAGTCGTTATCAGCCAAGCCGGCGGATAGCACTGCGAAGAAATAAGGCAGCAAG
Organism: Paenibacillus sp. R14(2021); assembly: GCF_019431355.1. Taxonomy (NCBI): domain Bacteria; kingdom Bacillati; phylum Bacillota; class Bacilli; order Caryophanales; family Paenibacillaceae; genus Paenibacillus; species Paenibacillus sp. R14(2021). The sequence goes on along the minus strand of NZ_CP080269.1, from coordinate 3,963,838 downwards.
CCATTTTGCCCAAAGCTCTTCCTGCAAACGGATGAAGAAGAAGGGAAGTGGGCGACACGCATGAATATCGCATTTTTCTTATTACCGAAACAAGAAGTAGTGTGGCTGACCATGGATGCGACGCTTCGGCAAACGCTCGAGCGTATGGAGCATCACCGTTACACGGCAGTGCCGATTCTGGACAATGAAGGGCATTATGCCGGTACATTGACGGAAGGCGATTTGCTCTGGTACATGAAGAACAACCCGCAGGTAACGTTCGAACAGACGAACAAAATCAAGCTTTCAGAAGTACAGATGCGGCTCGCTAACCGCTCCGTCCTCATTGATGCCAATATGGAAGACCTTGTATCGCTGGCCAAGGTGCAAAATTTCGTGCCGGTGATTGATGATATGAACCGGTTCATCGGCATCGTTCGCCGCAGCGACATTATTGATTATTGCGAAGCCATCATCGTTAAAGCGATTGAAGCCAAGAAAGAAATGGCCGCAGGTTGAAGCGAAACGCCGTCCTCGGAAGAGGGCGGCGTTTTTTGCATTGTGCCGCAGGGGGGCTGCCAGTCGTCCGTGCGGGGATGGGAGGCCTGTGTGGCCATACTTGTTTTATGATATAATGGGGAGTAAAGCTTAGGCTTCGCACTAGTAACTAAAGCAAGAGGTGAACGGGTTGAAAACCGGTTTGAAATCCATACTGTGGAGCGCCGCGGCACTGCTGCTGCTACTTGCGATCGCCGTGCCGCTGCTGAATGCGGTCGCATTGGTCGTCATGATGGTACCCATGGTTATGTTGTACACGACGCTGTCGAAACGCTCGTTTGCACTGCATATGGCAGTTGTATACGGCATCGGCGTCGTTGTTTTGGGCCCGGCCGCGCTGATTGTAGGCTTGTTCTTCTTGGTGCCATCTATTGTGATGGGGCATATGTACCGCAAGGGTTCGCCTGCACGCAAGACGCTGACGGCCGTCATTCTGACGCTGCTTGCACAGTTGCTGCTGGAGCTTGTGCTCTTCGATGTCCTCTTCGACTTCTCGCTGCTGCGGGAAATTCGCAGCGTCATCGTCGGGACGGTGGACAGCTTAAACCAGCAAGGGCTGATGCCAAGCGTGTGGACGGCCGAAGTTACAGAGTCCTACATCCAGAATCTCATTCATTCTATTCCGTTGTTTCTCTTTGTCTCATCGTTCATGCTGGCGGTGCTTGCGCATGCCATTGCAGGGCCTGCGCTCCGCGCGTCGGGAATAACCATTCCCCGGCTGCAGCCGGCAAGAGAATGGAAGCTGCCGCGAATTTTTGTCATTTACTATTTAATCGTCTTGGTAGCGGATATGGCTGTGCCGAACAACGGTACTTCGTTCATGACGGTGGCGCTTCATAATTTGGTTCCGCTGATGCAGCTCGTCTTCTCCATTCAGGCGATGGGATTCTTCTTCTTCCTGGCGCATGAGCGAAAATGGAATAAGTCGATTCCGGTGCTGTTGTCCATTATCGTTGCGATTTTTCCGCCGTTTAGCTTGATCGGGGTGCTGGATGCAGCCTTTCCGATCCGAAGAGCGTTTAAGAAATCGTGACAACAGGGGCGAAATAGAAGATGCCAAAGTTTTTAATTAAACGATGGCACGGGATGCACCATTTGTGGGCGTTCGTGCTGATGATTTTGTTGACGGTGGCGCTTGCGGCGTACGAATGGAAGCTCGGCATGGTCGGACTTCTGTTGTCCGGCGCCATAGGCGTGTATTCCGTCATGGCAGAGCGGGCGTTCCGCCGAGATCTGAAGATGTACCTCGGGACGCTGTCCTATCGCGTGAAGAAGGCTGGTAATGAAGTCATCAGCGACTTGCCGTTCGGTATTATTCTCTATAACGAAGAAAAGACCGTGGAATGGCATAATGCGTTCGTCACGCACATGCTGGAGCGGGAGTCCGTCGTTGGCGAGTCACTGGAAGACTTATTCCCTTCGCTATCGCAGGCGAAGGAGCGGGAAGGCACGATGGAGGCGGCAATTGGCGGCTCCATCTACGAGCTGATGTTTCGCTTCGACGAGCGGCTGCTGTATTTGCGCGATATTACGCAGCGCTGGCAGCTGGCGAAGCGCTACGAGGAAGAGAAGCTTGCGCTTGGCATCGTCATGATGGATAACCTGGAAGAGGTTACACAGGGGATGGATGACCAGCAGCGGAGCACGCTCTTGTCCAAGGCAACCGCCGAGATTACGGAGTGGGCGAGCAAATTCCATGTCTACCTGAAGCGGCTTACGTCAGACCGCTATCTTGTCATTACGGATCAGCGGACGCTGAAGCAGCTGGAGCTGTCTCGCTTCGTGCTGCTTGATGAGGTGCGCGAGATTACCGCGGAGAACAAAATTCCGATGACGCTCAGCGTCGGGTTCGCAGCCGGCGCAGAGAGCATCGTCGAGCTTGGCCACTGGGCGCAGACGAGTCTCGACATCGCGCTCGGCCGCGGCGGCGATCAGGCGGCGGTCAGAATCGGCCAGCGGCAATCGTTCTACGGCGGCAAATCCAATGCCGTAGAGAAGCGCACACGCGTGCGTGCGCGCGTCGTGGCGCATGCGCTTCGCGACCTGATGCGCGACAGCGACCGTGTGGTCATCATGGGGCATAAGATGCCGGATATGGACGCGATCGGAGCGGCCATCGGCGTGTTGAAGGCCGCGCTGCTGTTCAACAAGGAAGCGTATATCGTGCTGGAAGGCATCAATCCTGCGATTCAGAAGATGATGGAGATGCTGAAGGAAGACGAACGCTTCGCCAAGCGGTTCATCTCGCCGGAGCATGCGCTTGGCATTGTGGACCATAAGACGCTCGTCGTCGTCGTCGACACACACAAAGCGTCGATGGTGAAGGAGCCGAGGCTGTTGGCGCTGACAGACCGAATCGTCGTCGTCGACCATCACCGACGCGGCGAGGAGTTCATCTCAAATACAATCCTGGTCTATATGGAGCCATATGCCTCGTCTACGTGCGAATTGATAACGGAGCTTCTGCAGTACATTCACGACCGAGTACTGCTGGATGTGAAGGAAGCGACTGCGCTGCTGGCGGGCATCACGGTCGATACGAAGAGCTTCTCGCTTCGCACCGGCTCACGGACTTTCGAAGCGGCCTCTTTCCTTCGCCGCAACGGCGCGGATTCCACGCTCATCCAGCGGATGCTGAAGGAAGACCTAACTGAATATATCAAGAAAGCGGAAATGATCAAGCTCGCGGAAATCGTCTATGATCATATCGCTATTGCCGTGACGGAGCAGGGACGCCAATATTCACAGCTCCTTATCGCACAGACGGCGGATACGCTGCTCAATATGACGGACGTTCTGGCTTCCTTCGTCATCGGCGAACGGCCAGACGGATTAATCGGCATCAGCGCACGGTCGCTGGGCCACATGAACGTGCAGGTTGTCATGGAAAGAATGGGCGGCGGCGGTCACTTGACGAATGCCGCGGCTCAGATGGAAGGCACCGCAATCGAAGCGGCGCAGCGTCTGAAGCAGGTGCTGCGCGAACTCAATACGGAAGAGGGGTTATTTGAATGAAAGTGATTTTTCTGCAAGACGTAAAAGGACAGGGCAAGAAGGGCGAAATCAAGGAAGTCTCTGAAGGGTACGTGCGTAATTTCTTGTTCCCGAAAAACCTTGCAAAGCCGGCATCGGACGGCAACCTGAAGACGCTGGACCTGCAGAACGCGGCAGAGAAGCGCAAAAAAGAGAAAGAGAAGGAAGATGCGCAGGCGCTGGCTAGCCGCTTGGAAGCATTGAAAGTCGTCGTGAAGACCAAAGCCGGCGAAGGCGGCCGTCTGTTCGGCGCCATTACGAGCAAGCAAATCGCCGAGGCGCTTGAGGCGCAGGGCGTGAAGATCGACAAACGCAAGATTGAGCTGGAAGAGCCGATCCGTACGCTGGGTGTTACGCAGGTAACGGTGAAGCTGCATCCCGAAGTGAAAGCGAAGCTGAGCGTCCATGCCTCGGAAGAATAACGCAAACGAAGGAGCCAGGGGAGACATGAGTGACGAGCTGACGATGTTTGACCGCGTGCCGCCGCAGAACATGGAAGCGGAGCAGGCGGTGCTGGGCGCGGTCTTGCTGCAAACAGAAGCGCTCATTACGGCCATGGAGCGGCTGCGGAGCGAGGACTTCTATCTGCCGTCGCATCAATTGATTTACGATGCGATGGTGGAGCTCGGCGAAGCCAGCCAGCCGATCGACTTGGTCACCCTGACGGCTTACCTGCAGGACCGGCAGCAGCTGGAGGAAATCGGCGGCGTCAGCTATTTGTCGCGGCTTGGCAACTCGGTACCGACGGCGGCGAACGTGGACTACTACGCGCAAATCGTAGAAGAAAAGTCCATGCTGCGCCGCCTTATTCGTACGGCGACCAATATCGTCTCGGACGGCTATGCCGCGGCAGACGACGTTGGCCTTATGCTGAGCGACGCGGAAGCACGCATCATGGAGCTGTCCAACCGACGCTCCAGCAGCGGATTTATATCGATCCGCGACGTGCTGATGGACGTATTCGAGCGGGTTGAGCACTTGTACTCCAACAAAGGCGGCTCGACGGGAATCCCATCGGGCTTTACCGATTTGGACAAGATGACATCCGGCTTCCAGCGCAATGACTTGATCATCGTTGCGGCGCGTCCTTCTGTAGGGAAGACGGCGTTCGCGCTGAATATTGCCCAGAACGTAGGCGTTCGTGCCCGCGAGACGGTCGCGATCTTCAGTCTCGAGATGTCCGCAGCCCAGCTCGTGCAGCGGATGATCTGCGCCGAATCCAACGTCGACGCGGGCCGCATGCGTACAGGGTATCTGGAAGGCGACGATTGGGAAAAACTAACGATGGCGATCGGCTCGCTCTCGGAAGCGCAAATCTACATCGACGATACGCCGGGCATTACAGTGGCCGATATTCGGGCGAAGTGCCGTCGGCTCAAGAAGGAACGCGGCCTTGGCATGATTCTGATCGACTACCTGCAGCTCATCCAAGGGCGGGGCAAGGCCGGCGAGAACCGGCAGCAGGAAGTATCCGAGATTTCCCGTACGCTGAAACAGATCGCGCGTGAGCTGGAAGTGCCGGTTATCGCGCTGTCGCAGTTGAGCCGGGGCGTTGAGCAGCGGCAGGACAAGCGTCCGATGATGTCTGACCTTCGGGAATCCGGTTCCATCGAGCAGGATGCCGATATCGTAGCGTTTCTATACCGGGACGATTACTACGATAAGGAATCGGAGAAGAAAAATATCATCGAAATCATTATCGCCAAACAGCGGAACGGTCCTGTCGGCACCGTTGAGCTTGCTTTCTTGAAAAATTTCAATAAATTTGTCGGCTTGGACCGTTCCCATCAGGAACCGGGCCACGCATCCTAGTAATTTGAACCGGGATGCCGCAGTGATTTTTCTATTTCCGAACAATCGCTGAGACAGCCTTATAATCGTTCGCTTTTTCGTTGACTTTACCTATATGGACTGCTACACTAAGAATGCTGCCCAGAGGCAGTCATTTGCTGTGTTAAGAATTGCGCGCAAAACTTGTAATGGGGGTATATCCATGTCAACGGTAGTTGTAGTCGGAACCCAGTGGGGAGACGAAGGCAAAGGAAAAATCACCGACTTTCTGGCGGATGGTGCAGATGTTGTAGCCCGGTATCAAGGGGGAAACAACGCAGGCCATACGATCATGATCGGGAATAAGAAGTATAAGCTCACCATGATCCCGTCCGGTATTTTCAATGAAAATAAAGTGTGCGTCATCGGCAACGGCATGGTCATCAATCCATCCGCTCTCATCGACGAAATCAATTATATACATGAACACGGCTTCTCTTCCGAAAACTTGAAAATCAGCGACCGTGCGCATCTCATCATGCCGTATCATCTTGTGCTGGACGGTTTGGAAGAAGAGCGCAAAGGCGACAACAAAATCGGCACGACCCGCAAAGGGATCGGCCCTTGCTATATGGATAAAGCTGCTCGCAACGGGATTCGCGTCGCGGATCTGCTCGATGCCGAGGAATTCGAAACGAAGCTTCGCCGTCTCGTTGTTGAGAAGAACCAAGTTATTGAGCAGGTATATGGCGGCGAGAAGCTGGATGCCGATCAAATTTTGACAGAATACCTGGGTTATGCTGAGATCCTTCGTCCGTACGTAACGGACACATCCGTTGTTCTGAACGACGCGATCGACAGCAACAAACGCGTATTGTTCGAAGGCGCGCAGGGCGTTATGCTGGACATCGACCAAGGCACGTATCCGTACGTAACTTCGTCAAACCCAACGGCGGGCGGCGTATGTATCGGTTCCGGCGTCGGTCCCTCGAAGATTCAACAAGTCATCGGCGTAGCGAAAGCATACACGACGCGCGTCGGCGACGGTCCTTTCCCGACAGAGCTCAGCAATGAGACGGGCGACTGGATCCGCGAGAAAGGCCACGAGTACGGCACGGTTACAGGCCGTCCGCGCCGCGTCGGCTGGTTCGATACCGTCGTCGTCCGCCATGCGCGCCGCGTCAGCGGAATTACGGGCTTATCCCTGAACTCGCTTGACGTGTTGTCCGGCCTTGAAACGGTCAAAATTTGCACCGGCTACAAGCTGCGTGGCGAAGTGATCGAGCATTACCCGGCAAGCTTGAAGCTGATTTCGGAATGCGAAGCCGTCTATGAAGAGCTTCCAGGCTGGAGCGAGGATATCTCGAACGCGAAGACGCTGGCGGATCTACCCGAAAACACGCGCCGTTACGTAGAACGCGTATCGGAACTGACGGGCATCCCAATTGCGATCTTCTCCGTAGGTCGTAACCGTGAGCAGACGAACCCGGTGGCACCGATTTATATCTAAACCGAACCTAATGAGGATGGCGAGTAATCGCTGTCCTCTTTCTTTTTGCCCGAGGAAGTGAATGGTTCTTCCCCCCGGTGCCCATACTAGGGAGTATGGGCGAAATGCCCTTGTCAATCTAGCTGCCTATTTAAGAGGCGGCCGAATGCAAAGGGTGATAGAAATGTGGAAGATTACAGGGAAAGTCGTGGCTGCGGCCGCTAAGCTGGCGGCAGCTGCGCTATTGATCAGCTTCCTGTCGATTTGGACGACAGGGTATGTCGTGAACAGTTATGTGGAGACGCTGCTGAAGCAGTTTCATGTACCGCTTGATGAGAAGCCTTTTGCTATGAGTGGGGTATGGGGCAATTTATGGGGGGCCAATCCGGAGGTGAAGTCGACGGCTTCGGGCAATACGGACAACGGCGCGGATAACGGGAAGCAGAACAACGATGGGACGGCGAGCAATGACAAGACCGGGGATAAGGACACGTCTTCGGCTGATTCGTCATCGGGCGGTATCGGTTCCGATACGTCATCGAACCCGCACAGCGGCAAGGATGCCGACGGCTCCGTCGACGCGTTTGGCGATGCGCAGGAAGGCGAATTGAGCGACATCGGCGGAGGCGCGGGACCGAAGGGCAACAGCGGTACCGTATCCGGCGGGCAGAGCGGTACGGGAGCGGGCAGCGAAGGAACGGATGCCGGCGAAGGCGATGCACCAAAGGACGAAGTAGCGATGTCGACGGACGAGATCAATGCAGCCAAATCGCAAATCAGCCAAGCCGACAAGGAGAAGCTGTTCAATGTCATCATGACGAAGCTTCCGCAGGATGCGCTGCAGAAGATTTCTTCACTGATGGAGAACGGTTTGACGAGCGATGAATTGACCCAAGTACAGCAGCTAATGGCCCAATATTTGGACCGATCGGAGTACGATGAAATGGTTGCAATTCTGAGCAAATATTAATGTCAAGTTAAAGGTCGTTTGGTTGAACCTGTATATTGCGGTATGTTACAGTATAACTCGTAGCTGGACAATGTAGAATTTTCATTGTCAGATCCCATCAAAAAATGGCAACATATCGCGAAAAGGAGACGATCATGACCTTTTTTACGGACAAGGGTCGATTCCGAAAAGTGTGGAATTCGTTCCGACAGACTTTTCGGCGCGTAGACCTTAAACATGCAGCCAATGCTAACGATACACATGATTCAAGCAAGCGACTGCGCCGCAGACCGTTCCTCTTGATTGGAGGCGCTGCAGCCGTCCTCATTCTTGCTGGCTTCAGCGGCACGGAGTATTTGAAGGCACACACCGTTAATTATGTCGAAGTGTTTCACAATGGAAGCTTAGTCGGCGAAGTTGCCGCGAAGGATCAAGTCACGGATTACATCAGTACGAAACAGAAGCAGTTGACGGCTGAACATGCAGATGTACAAGTTGTGCTTGATGCGGGTACGATCACATACGGATCTAAAAGCGCTTACAATGCCAAGCCGGATACGGCGGCAACGCTGAAGAAGCTGGATGGCTTGATGGCATCGCATGCCGTAGGCGTGGAGCTGGTCGTGGACGGCAAGCGCATCGGCGTCGTGAAAGACAAGGCGACGGCGGCCGAGCTGCTGGAGCGGGTGCAGGGCAAATACGCACCGACGACCAAATCCCGGAAGACGGAAGTCACGGCGCTCTCCTATTCCTCGGATGGCAGCGTGAAATCGAAGACGGCGTTGAAATCCGTGAAATTTGTCGAGAAGATCGCAACGGGCGAGGCCGAGGTTCAGCCATCAGAGCTGGCGAATCCTGAGGAGCTGTATCTTAAGCTCATCAAGGGTACGGTGAAGCCGAAGAAATATACCGTCAAGGACGGAGACTGCGTGGGTTGTATCGCACATGAGTTCGGTATTTCGCCGCAGGTCATCTACGAACGCAACAAATGGATCAAAGACGATATGATTAAAGTCGGCGATGTGCTCGATCTGACAGTCCTGCAGCCGGAGGTAACGGTCGAGACGGTGGAGAACGTGACGGAGACGGAATCCATCGAACCGATCACGGTTTTCCAGAAGAACAGCAACATGAAGTCTGGAAAGCAGAAAATCATCCGCCAGGGCCAAAGCGGCAAGAAGCAATTGGTATACCGCCTGGTGAAGCAAAACGGCTATCTGATGAGCGAAGAGTTGATCAGCGAGGTCGTGCTTGAGCCGTCCGTTCCCGCGATCATTATGAAGGGAACGAAGGTCATTATCGGTGAAGGCAGCGGTCGGTTCGCTTGGCCGGTTACGGGACATCGTTTGACCAGTTTCTTCGGTATGAGATGGGGCGCGCTGCACCGCGGCGTCGATATGGTCGGAGGCCACACCATCATGGCGGCGGACAACGGCGTCGTGACCTTCACCGGCACGCGTCCGGGTCTTGGAAACTGCATCATTATCAACCATCAGAACGGGTACGAAACGTATTACGGCCACTTGAGCAAAATTCTGGTGAAGAAAGGGCAATCCGTCGAGCAGGGCAGCAAGATCGGCATTATGGGAAATACCGGTCACTCCTTCGGCACGCATCTGCACTTTGAGGTTCACAAGAACGGCGAGCTTCAGAACCCGCTCAAATATTTGTAAAATCCAAGCTTCGTTCATGGAACACTGCCCGGCTTTAATGCCGCGGCGGTGTTTTTTGTATTTATTTGGTTCTGTTCTTACTGGGAATTCCAGCTGCCTCCGGAAAAGGGCCGGATTCGCGGAAATACGGCGAATTTCGCCTAAAACTCCCCTCATATGAGGGAACTTTCATTGGGAACAAAGCTGGTTCCTATGGTAGAATGGAGGGAGATAGTTGATGCGACAGGCGGTGTAGCGATGCCCGGAAAAATATTGGTGGTAGACGATGAACAACCGATTGCGGATATTATAAAATTCAACCTTGAGAAGGAAGGCTATCAAGTCATCTGCGCCTTCGACGGCGGAGAAGCGGTGCGTCTTGCGTTCGAGGCGCTGCCGGATCTGATTCTGCTGGATTTGATGCTGCCCGTCAAGGACGGCATGGATGTGTGCCGCGAGGTGCGCACCCGACTGCAGACGCCGATTATTATGCTGACTGCCAAAGACACCGAGCTCGACAAGGTGCTGGGGCTTGAGCTAGGCGCCGACGATTATGTAACGAAGCCGTTCAGCACGCGCGAGCTGCTGGCAAGGATCAAGGCGCATTTGCGCAGAACGAAGAGCGATGCGGCGACAGCCGCTGCCGCGGCGGCGGCCGGCGGCACGACCGGGGCTGAACCGGACAAGCAGGGACTCGCGATCTTCAACTTGTTTATCGATACCGACATGTATGTCGTCTATAAAGATAATGAGCCGCTTGATCTGACGCACCGCGAGTACGAGCTCGTCTATTATTTGGCGCGCAACTGCGGGAAGGTCATGACGCGGGAGCATCTGCTTCAAGCGGTTTGGGGCTTTGAATATTTCGGCGATGTGCGCACGGTCGATGTGACGATTCGCAGGCTTCGGGAGAAGATTGAGGATGATCCAAGCCGGCCGGAATATATTTTGACGCGCCGGGGACTTGGGTATCTGATGCGCAATCCCAAATCCGGAGGTTTTGGCTTCGGATGAGCGGAGGGATACGGTTCTTTCGCACCATCCAGGTGAAGCTGATCATCATTTACGTGCTGCTCATCCTGATTGCGATGCAGCTGATCGGCGTTTATTTCATCAGCACGATGAAAACATCGCTGACCTCGACGTTTACGAACAACTTGAACGAGCAGGCTAATCTGCTCTCAGATATAGCAGCGCAAACCTTGTCCAGCCAGTCGGATAAGACGGACAATCCCGGCGATCAGACGCGGGAAGAGTATCTCAGCATGCTCGTCAGCAGTTTGTTCAGCATTAGCGAAGCTGAAATTCAGGTGCTGGATGCGAGCGGCAAGGTTCTGGCGACGTCCGTGCAGTCCCATCAGTCGTATATCGGGAAGAAGAATACGTCACTGGAGGTCAGCCGGACGCTTCAGGGGATTCGGGACATTGAAGAGGAGATTATTGACGAAGACGGGCTGCGCAAGAAAATCATTGTGAAGCCGGTCGTCTACGAGAAGAAAATCGTAGGCGCGATCTACCTCGTCGCTTCGATGAAGGAATTGTACCGAACCGTTGACCGGATCAACCGGATTTTCATGTCCGGGATGCTATTCGCCCTCGGTTTAACAGGTGTGCTCGGCATTCTGCTGGCGCACACAATCACGAATCCGATCAAGGCGCTCACCCGTCAGGCAGCGGGCGTAGCGGAAGGCCGCTTCGACCAGCAGGTGCCGGTGCTTGGCGACGACGAGATCGGGCGGCTTAGCGAAGTGTTCAACAACATGACGATGCGTCTGCGGGACGCGCTGTCGGCCAACGAGGAAGAGAAGGAGAAGCTGGCTTCGATTCTGGCCAACATGAGCGACGGCGTTGTGGCCGCAGATGAGCGCGGCGTTGTTATTATATCGAACCGCCGGGCGCAGGAGATGCTGCGCCGGGATGACTGCGAAGGGACGCGGCTGACCGACTTGTTCCGAATGGACGAGGCGCAGCTTGCGTCGCTGGTGAAGGGAAGGGAGCCGGCCGCAGTCATCTATCATGTGCAGGCCGAGGGCGAAGAGGACGAGCTGATGCGCGTGACGCTGACGCCGATTCACCGGCGGGAGCAGGGGATTTCCGGTACGATCGCGGTGCTGCAGGATGTAACGGAGCAGGAACGGCTGGAGCAGTCGAGGCGGGAGTTCGTCGCGAACGTATCGCATGAGCTGCGCACGCCGCTGACGACGATCAAGAGCTACGCGGAGGCACTGGACGATGGTGCAATGGATGAGCGCGAGCTGGGACAGCGCTTTGTCGGCGTCATCCGCAACGAGACGGAACGGATGATTCGGCTCGTAACGGATTTGCTTCACTTGTCGCGGCTTGATTCCAATCAGGCGCCGCTGCGCAGGCTGCAGACGAATATGCCGGAGATGCTGGAAGAAGTGGCGGACCGCTTCTCCTTCCAGATGAGGAAGAAGGCGATCCGGGCTTCCGTCCGTGTGGAGGACGGCATTACGTCCGTCTGGCTCGACCGCGATCAGATTGATCAGGTGCTTGATAATTTGGTGTCCAACGCCATCAAATATACGCTGGATGGCGGGCGCATCGAAATTATCGCGCGCAGACAGGAACCGGCATCCATAGCCATCAGCGTGAAGGATACCGGTATCGGGATACCGAAGCGGGATTTGGGCCGGATCTTCGACCGGTTCTACCGCGTGGACAAAGCCCGCTCGCGCAACATGGGCGGTACGGGCCTCGGCCTGTCCATTGCCCGGGAAATTGTGAAGGCGCACGGCGGCTCGATTGCGCTCGATTCCGAGCTGAACGAGGGGACGACGGTGACGGTCATTTTGCCGGCTCTGACCGGAGGTGAAGCGTCATGATGGATAAAATGAAGACATGGGTGCTCACGGCGCTCGTCATGATGAGCCTTATTCAGAGCTACCTGCTGGCCTACAGCATGCCGGGTCTCGGCGTGACGACGTCGCCGCAGCAGGGTTACGTCAAAGCGGAGCCGATCGGCGACGAAGAGAAGGTCGAGAACGTGATTTTCCCGGAGGATATGGTGCTGCATCTCGGCAAGGAGAAGCATACGGTGCTGTACCCGGCGTCTAATTTCTATAATTTGATCTTCGGCAAAATCAAAAGCCGGGAGTTCAAGGGCTTCCAGCGGAGCATCGCATCCATTGTGGACTGGGACGAGATCCGCGACCGCGATCAGGGGCTGGAGCTCCGGTTCGGCAGCGGCGTACCGGTTGAGCTGCTCAGCAAGGTACTGAAGCTGGAAGGCGATTCGCTGTTTATGAACGACGTGGTGAACCGGATCTGGATTTACAAAAGCAGCGACCGCGACGAAGTGCGCACGTACTTCTTCAGCTCGGACAATGTGTCGGTCTACGAGTCCGTGAAAGCGGATTTAACCGCACAGGACGTGCAGATGTACGTCGGCTACGGCGAATATCAGGTTAATTACAAGCGGGTCAGCCCAGATATCTATCTGCCGGAAGGTCCAGTAGAGACGATGTCGTCGATTGTAGGGTACGACAGCTACACGCCCGAGCAGATGCAGAGTTACCTATTCTTCGATCCCGGCGTTACGCGGGCGATCAGCGACCGCAACGGCTCGCAGATCTATACGGACGGCAAGCGCGGCCTGCAGGTCGAGCAGAACGGGCGCTGGATCAGCTACACGAATCCGGCGTCGGTGCAAGGGCAGGACGACAGCGAGAGTCAAAACGTGTATACGGCTGTCCAGTTTGTTAATCAGCACGGCGGCTGGGACGGTATGCATCGTTTCGAGCACGCTGGCATTCTAGAGGATCCGCAGGTGCTGCGGTTCCAGCAGTATTACGGGTCATATCCGATCATTCCGATGAATCCGTTCCTGTTCGGCAACATGAAGCTTCGGCTGCAGCAGGGTACCGTATCGGAATACGAGCGGTCGATGCTGACGCTGAAGAAGAAGCCGGACCAGCGTACGGTCGAATGGCTGCCGGGCGGCGCCATGCTGGCCAATGCTTATGCGCATTATGCGCGCAGGACGGAAGTGAAGGCGGTGTATCCCGCGCTTCTCGCGATGCCGGGCAAAGATAAGACGCTCCAGCTGCATCCCATCTGGGCGGTGCGCCTGAGCGATGACAGCGAGGAAACGCTGCTCGATGCAATCCCCGGAGGGTATAAGCCGCTGCCGGGTGAGCCGGGCGGAGCGCCGCTCGCTGCGGACAGTGCCCACGGCGGGAGTACGCCGAGCGGTCAGGGTATAGTGAACGGCGGCGGAGCTTAAGGCGCCCAGGGTAGTCAGGCGTCCAGCGCGCATGAGACGACGGCGGGATTGTAACCTATAGGACGGACGTTATTTTGCAGGGTGAGACGGGAGTTGACGGAATGGACTGGGGCAGGGCGAAGAGTGTGCTGATTATCGCGTTCTTACTGCTGAATCTCGTGCTTGGATACCAGCTCTGGTCCAATATCCGGGAAGGGCTGCGCACGAGTACGGACGTCAGTGATTTGCGGCCGGAAACGCAGGCGCTCATGAAGGAAAAGCAGATCAAGCTTGGTACGAGCATTCCTTCGGAAACGCCGGAGCTGCGGGATTTGACCTATCGGGTGAAGGCCAAGCTTGGCAAGGCCGAGCGTCATGTGCTGAAGGTGCCCGTGGACAGCAAGGTCGTGTTCGTTCAGAAGGAGCTGCAGGCGAGCCTCGGCGGGATTATTCCGGAGCTTGACCAGTATACGTTCGGCGCGGACCGCGACAGCGAGTTCGTGTTCTACCGGATGGCTGACGGCAACCCGATGTTCGACGTAAAGCTGGAGCTGTTCTACAGCAATCAGAAAATCATCGCGTACAAGCAGGATCTCATCACGCTCCTGCCGCCTCCGAAATCGGCGCCGCAGTCGGTGCTGCCGGCAACGAAGGTGGTTACGAGCTTGATCGAGAACCAGCTGCCTTACGGCGCGGTTATCAAGGACATTAAACTGGGGTATCACGGGCAGATTTTCAACTCCGATACACAGGTTTCGGCGCCGACGTGGCGCGTGCTGCTCGAGGATGGCGGGCAGTACTATATGAATGCCATCAGCGGGGAAGTTGTAACGGAATAAGCGGCGTTTCGCAAGCGGCTTGCAGGTTTTTACGCGGCCGGCAAGTTTGGGGAGCAGGGGAAAGGGCAGGTTTAAGGAGAGCATGGGACTTCGATTTACGGTACTAGGAAGCGGTTCGACGGGGAATGCCACGATCGTGCAGGGTCAGGATGCCACGGTGCTTGTGGATGCAGGTTTGAGTGTTAAGCGGATTGAAGAGCTCATGCGGGAGCAGGGCGTGTCGGGCCATAACATTGATGCGATTCTCGTCACGCATGAGCATTCGGATCATATTAAAGGGCTCGGTGCCTTCGCCCGGAAATTCAATGTGCCGATCTATGCGAACGAAGCGACATGGGGCGCGCTGGAGCGGCATGTCGGGCAGCTCGGAAGCGAGCAGCGCGTCATTATCGAGACGGGCGAGACGATTAATTTCGGCGCGATGCGGTCCACTTCGTATGCGATCTCGCATGATGCGGCGGAGCCGGTCGGCTACGTGTTTGAAGAAGACGGCTTGAAGCTGAGTCTTGCGACGGATCTCGGGTATGTGAGCGATAAGGTGCGGCGGATGATTGAGGATTCCGATGTGCTGGTGCTGGAGTCGAATCATGACGTGAATATGCTGCGCATGGGGCGTTACCCGTGGAACATTAAGCGGCGGATTCTGAGCGATGTCGGTCATTTGTCGAATGAAGCAGCCGGCGAGGCGTTATGCCAGTTGATGACGGACCGGACGAAGCGGGTCTATCTGGCGCATCTGAGCCTGGATCATAATCTGATTGATCTGGCGCGGATGACGGTGAATGAGATATTAGAGAATAACGGTCATTTCTTCAAGCGGGAAGAGCATCCGCTGCGCAAAACATACCATGACCGGCCTACGGCATGGGATGAAGTGAAGCAACGATAAGCTCGTCCAGCTCGGTATCGAGCGAGCGGACCTTGAGCTCCAGCTCTTCCGGGGTTATGAGCCCTTTGTCGATCAGCAGCTCCGTCATGGCGCTGAGGGTCAGCAGGGTGCGGTAGTGGTCTTCCTTGAGATCGGCCAGTTTGGCGACGAGATTCAGATGGTCCAGTGCGGCGGAAGGTTTGCGCGGCATGGGTTGTCCTCCTTGGGAAGATAGGATTTTGATTGGGTGCGTCCTATTACTTAGTGTAGTCTATTCTACCGATATCATTCCTAGTCTTGTAAAATAATGATCTTGATGTCCGCGGGCGTCGAGAGGAGCGATGATAGATGAGCTTATTCGATGATGATTTTTACTCGACGCGTGTGTCGCGGCGTGCCCGTTCGGCTGTGCGGGAGAGCAAGGCCGCTCCATTCAAGCGCCGCGGCAAGCAGCGCTGGACGCCGGTGCGGATTGCGCTGACATCCTCCATGATCAGCGCCGTTGCCGTGGTGGTCGTATTCGGCCTCTTCACGGGCTTCGACCGCAGTGAAAGCACGGCCCAAGCGGTGTCCGGCGTGACGAACGTCGGCATGAACGACCCGCTCGAGAAGACGATCACCGCAGCGGCGAAGGTTCGTCCTGCGGTCGTGAGCATTATTAACGAGCAGATGCTGCCCGCAGGTGCGGCCGGCGGCGGTAAGGCAGAGACGGAGGAGCCGTCCACCGGCAAGGGGGCCGACTCTGATTCCAAGCTGGAGCAGGCTGCGCTTGGCTCCGGGTTTATATTCGAGAAAGTAAAGGGCAAGGCGCATATCATTACGAATAATCACGTCATTGCGGACGCTGCGGCGGTGAAAGCGGTGCTGAGCGACGGCGAGACGCGGGATGCGAAGATCATCGGCAAGGACGAGATTACGGATCTCGCGGTGCTGGAGATTGACGGCTCGGGCATCGATACGGTCGCGCATATCGGCGAATCCGATGATCTGCGAGCGGGTCAGTGGGTCATGGCGATCGGCAACCCGCTGGGTCTGAGCGATTCGCTCTCCATGGGGATTGTCAGCAAGACGAAACGGATCATTCCGATCTCGCTCAGCCAGGACGGCAACTACGACTGGGAGCAGGAAGTCATCCAAATCGATGCCTCGATTAACCAAGGCAACAGCGGCGGACCGCTGATCGATCTTGACGGCAATGTCGTCGGCATCAACAGCATGAAAATCGCCGATTACGGCGTGGAAGGCGTCGGCTTTGCGATTCCGTCCCACTTGGCAAAACCAATCGTGGAAAGCCTGCTGGAATACGGCAAAGTGAAACGGCCTTACTTAGGCGTGTACACGATGGACTTGGCGCAATATTTCGCCCAGCAGGCGGCTGCGGCTGCCGGAGCGGGAGCGGGCGGCGACAGCGCAGGCGGCGATGTGCCGCAGGACAGCGACGAGCCGCAGAGCGGCGATGACGGCGGAGCGGCTGCGATTGAGCCCGGCGACAATGGCGCGGACGATGGCACGGGCGATGCGCCGGCCGCAGGTCAGGACGGCGGCGCTGCGGAAGGCGGTGCCGATGCGGGCGGCGAGCAGAGCTTGATTCCGCCGCAGGGCGAGCTCAAGCTGCCGGACGACGTGCATGACGGCGTGATCGTGCTGCAGGCGGTCGGACCGGCGGCGGAAGCGGGTCTAGCATTCAACGATGTGATCGTGAAGCTGGATAAGCAGCCGATCAGCAGCACGATGGATCTGCGCAAGTACCTGTACGGGAAGAAGCACATCGGCGACAACATCGAAATCACGTTCTACCGCGACGGGAAGAAGCAGACGACGACATTTAAGCTTGCGGAGAAGACGGAAGAATAAGCGACATCGTCGCCTAGCAAATCAGCTCGTTCGGAGGCCGGAGACGGTCCTCGATTGACGGGCTGATTTTTTTTTGCGTACAATGGAGGAAATACGGACGAGATTAGAGCTGGAGGCTAAAGCATTCATGTATTGTGTATGTAAAGAGCATGTGGAACTTGCGATCGATAAATTCGTGGACGAATACGAGGATGCGCCGGATATCGTGGACCTGGCGACGACGACTTTCACGGCATGGGAAGCGCCGGCGACGTGCGAGTTGGGGCAGTGCGTTAACGCCTCGGCCTACTTGGTGGTGTAGCGCATGCATATTCAAATCGCTGCCGTAGGCAAGTTGAAGGAGAAATATCTCGTGCTCGGCATCGCCGAATACGCGAAGCGTCTGGGCCCGTACGTGAAGCTGACGCTCACGGAGGTCGCGGACGAGCGGGCGCCTGAGACGATGAGCACCGCCGAGGAAGCCCAGGTGCGCGAGCGCGAGGGCGAGCGCTTGCTCGCGCAGATTAAGGCGGACGCGCATGTGATCGCGCTCGCCCTGGACGGGGAGCTGTGGTCGAGCGAGGACCTCGCCGGCCAGCTGGATTCGTTAGCCACGTATGGGCGGAGCCACGTGGCTTTTGTCATTGGCGGGAGCACGGGGCTCGCGCCCGCCGTCTTGAAGCGCGCCCAGCAGCGGCTGAGCTTCGGGCGGATGACGCTGCCTCACCAGCTCATGCGGCTCGTGCTGCTGGAGCAGGTGTACCGGGCGGTGAAGATAAATCGGGGGGAACCGTATCATAAGTGACGGCAAGTTTATGTTGAAGCTGTTCCATGAAGCCGTTAGAAAGTAGCGCGTTTTTTCTGATTATAATAACGTCCTAAGCTCACGTTGATATTTTTTCATATGCGCTAATGTCGGAATAACCCGGTTGGCCGAACGAATGCCGCCGATCCTCATGTTTCGGACGACATGGTAAGGGGCAGATAAAAGCGCATGCAGAAGGTTTATATCAGAAGAGCTTAATTATCGGTATCTCTGATAATAGTCGATTGAGCGAAGCATCTCCGTACCGTTCCAAACAAAATTTCGATGAAGAATATGGGACAAATCCTTCATTCTTGTGTGGAGAGAACTGTTATCAAAGTCGATCAAATGTAATTTTCGTCGTTTGTCTTTAATCAGATTGGGATAATTGTAATCGCCATGAACAAATGCGGAAGCCTTTTGTTCGGCATCGATGGCCTCTAAGACTTTTGGCTGATGCAAATAGCCCAGCACTTCCTCACAAAGCGCTGCTAAATGCCCTGTATTTTTGTACTGACTGAGCAGTTGTTTATATTCCGAAACTTCGTGGTTCAGTCCCGAATATCGGATTCTTGCGACAGGAGCTTCGGCTGCAGGGAATCCTTCAGCAATGGAATGGAATTTGGCCAATGTTCGAATCCCATTCTTTAAGTCTAGCTCCTTGTAAAGACCGGTCTCTGTCCGTCTACCCAATTCGTTAACGTGTACGAAATGCCATCATGAGTCATGCAGGCGGATTGATCCAATGTAGGATAAATCCTCTGACCACGGGTAAATCCATGCTCATCCATGCAGGATAGGATGCGGGTAATAAAACGGACCTCCTCTTCCGGGAAGACGTAACTTTTTAAACAGTAGCTCGCGTCAGCGGGTCGAATCCTGTAAACATCTTGTATTTGAACCGTTTCTTTGATTTTTATTCCGTACATTTGTTCTACCCTTGACCCGATGGACACCCTCATACTCACTTCTCCTCATTGATTTGTCCATTCCTCTAATAAATCAATTGCTTTCAATCGGAGAAACCATGTTTGTTCCATAATCTCTAGCATTTCACGACTTCTAGGGCGATTAGGGAACCGAGTGGCATGCCAAGCTTCCCGAGGCAATCCGTACAAGGAAGAAATCAGTTTGCGCTCGGTCCTGTCTAAAGGACAGAGATCTTCGTACCCTTTTAACAACGATTGTATGAAATCGGGATTAAATTGAGTCGTGTTCATGAGGGCCTTGGCTACATCAACGTAGATGGAGCCAACCTTAATATGGTCCCAATCGATGATGAAAAGCTAGTTGTCATCTGAAATAATGACATTAGGTGAAGTAATATCGTTGTGTATCAATGCGGGGCGGTCCAATTCCTTCTCAAAGAGGTCTGCAATCTCCGGGTTCCTTAAATCGGCCCAGGCCCGATCCGAAATTATTTTATAGTGTTTGCCATATTTTTTGTACCATCCGTGGTTCTGTTTATTCGTTTGGATTGCCTTTGCCATTCGTCTACGAAAGAGGCGGTCTTGAATTCTCCATATTTGGATTTGTTTGCGAGTAGACGACCCCTTAGTGGAAAGAAAACGACCGGATGTCGTATGTAGGGTGGCAAGGGCCCGGCCAAGCGCTTCAAAATCTTGTTCGTTTTCCAAATTCCTTCCTTTTATCCAAGCGGTTATATAGAAGGGCCTTCCTTGGTTTAACGTCCATAACTTTCCGGTATTGCTCGTGAGCCATTTGGGCATGTAGCTGAAACCGCTATCCATCAAGAGCTGTATATAGTTTGCAGTTGTTTTTATTTGATGAATTGTACTCGAGCGGAGTAATAAATTCCGAAAAAAGGGCTTTATCCCATAGGTTCCACTTTCGGTTTGTATCTGGATGATGGCGTTTTTTCGGTAAAAGGACGCGATTGAGTTTGAACGCAACGGAATCAGGCCGAATTGGCGGGTGATTTCGCGAATTCTAGTTTTTGTATAGGAATTGGTCATGAATAACCTCGCTTCATTCAAGATGGGAGAAAGAAGAAGATCGAGAGGATAGCTATTAGCTAGGTTATTCATGGATGGGGGAGTAGTATGGTCTAACGACATGAGAGCAATTAAAAACTTGCCGTTCAGACAGCGCGGTGAACCGTATCACAAATAACGGCAAATTTTTCTGAAAACCGCAACTGATAACCTCATCTTATGCCCATGATTTAGGTATGGCTGTTTTCCCTGGGGAAGAAGATCAATTAATAAATCAATCTCAATTGAAAGGGGATCACAATTGGAAAACAGCACCACTTTTATCTCAATATTTAAGAGAAAATCATTCAACAAGAGGATTAGTATATATTCAAGAAAATGCGGATGAGTTAGGTGTACTACAAAATCTCATAGCATTATTAGGCGATATGATGAGGGCCCACAATTTATCTATTAATGAAATGGAATTTTAGCTCGGAAGAAGGGTTGCTGCCGGAGAAAGAGAAATTGACATAAAGCATCTTCTAATTAAGTTGGAAAGAGCCGTTTTTCATTCTAGAAGAGTCCTTTAGAAAATTAGGACTATTATACTAATAAATGAACTCAATTTTTGACAAATGTAGGCGTTTTGGCTTATACAAATAATGCATCATCCTGATTATGATAGTTTTATAGGTATAAATTATTCCAAGTGAAAAAGGCAAATCACGGGAAACCGTGAGACGCAAAGCCAAGGGCCTGATCCGCCATACCTAGCGGAAGGCAGCCGGTTGCCACAGGGACCATAGTTCTCTTATACTATGAGCCTTGTTAAGCAGGCTTATTTTTATTGGGCTTTATTCTTTTTTTCACAAGAGAGAGGTAGGTCCATGAAGATGAAGAACAAATGTACGAGCAAGGTATCATCGCTAGTGATTCTACTGCTGGTACTGCAGCTGCTTTTGCTGCCAGTCCAAAGTGTGCTCGGCGCAGCAGGCAGCAGTATTTTGCCCCCAAGCAATCTTGCGACACAGCTCATCACGCCGGATGATGCGAAATTGACATGGAGCTCGGTTGTGAACGCTACAGGCTATAACGTTTATGAAATCACGGATGGCCAACTGATATTGCGCGGTACGACTGCAACGAACAGTTATACGGTCAACAATCTTGCAGAAGGTTCGTACACCTATGTCGTCTCGACATTAAGTGCAGAAGGCGAGTCAGGACCATGTGCGCCGATTACCGTTTCAATCTCCTACCCAGAAATGGCGGCTCCTACACTCAGCTATTCGCTTGTTAACGTCAATGACATCAAATTAAGCTGGACAGCTGTACCTTATGCTGAAAGCTACAGCCTTTATCAGATGGATAGCGATGGACAGCAGAAATTGCTTACATCGGGGACAGCACGAACATTTACAATCTCGAACGCACCGGAAGGCACCTACAAGTTCGCTGTATCTGCGGCCAACACGTTGTACGGAGTGTCTCCGCTTTCAGCACAGGTGCAAGCGGAAATCATTCATCCGACCATGGCGGCTCCTGGCAATTCTACGTACACGCTTGCGAACGGCAATGACTTGACGTTGAAGTGGGACGCCGCCGCGAATGCAACAGACTACAAGGTCTATCAACTTGTTGACGGGCAGAAGGTGCTGAAGAGCACGGTAACAGGTACAAGCGTTGCTTATTCGAATGTACCGGCAGGTGAATACGTGTATGAAATTCATTCGGAGAGCAGCCGTTTCGGCGAATCTGCAGAGGGCAGTCAGGTTACAGTTAACATTAACACCGTAACAATGACGGCTCCTACTAATTTTAGATTTACGATCGCGAATGCGAACGATATTACGCTCAAATGGGACGCTGTAACTTTTGCAACGAGCTATAAGGTATACCAGATTATGGGTGGCCAGAAAGTGCTGAAGAGCACAGTAACGGGTACAAGCGCTGTATATACGAATGTACCGGCAGGCGATTATACGTATGAGGTTCACTCGGTAAGCGCCGATTTTGGCGAATCTGCAGAAGGCAGCCAGCTTGCACTCACAGTCAATGCAGTCTCAATGGAAGCACCTGCAAACCTCAGCTATACAACTGCAAACATTAATGATATTACACTCAAATGGGATGCGGCAGCGAATGCAACAAGCTACAAAGTTTATCAGATTGTAAATGGTCTGAAAGTGCTTAAAAGTACGGTATCCGGCACGGCTGCAGCATACACCGGATTGCCTGAAGGTGATTACAGCTATGAGATTCACTCCTTCTCCAGTAAATTCGGTGAATCGGCTCAAGGCGCAGCAATCTCGTTCTCGATTCAATTTCCGACGATGGAGCCGCCGTCTAATGTCGTCCAAACCATTACGAGCGTGAAGGACTTCAAGCTCAGCTGGAATGCGGCAGCGAATGCAACTAGCTATAAAGTGTACCAAATTGTAGATGGTCAGAAGGTACTGAAGAGTACAGTTACAGGGTTGAGTGTTACGTATACGAACATGCCGGCTGGCGAGTATCAATATGAGGTTCACGCATTCTCCAGCCGCTTCGGGGAGTCTGCAGAAGGCAGCACAGTTGTAGTAACATTGAACGGCATTGTGCTCGAAGCGCCGGCAAATCTGGCGTTCAGCATCCTGAACGGAAATGATATTAAGCTGACTTGGTCGGCAGTTGCAAACGCGACGAGCTATAAAGTATACCGGGTTGTAAACGGTGAATATGTGCTGAAGAGCACGTTGAGTAGTACGACCATAACCTATACGAATCAAGCGGCGGATAATTATGATTTTGTCGTCGTCGCCGTTTCGACGCTTTATGGTGAATCGCCAAAAAGCTCAGAGGTGAATATTGCGCTCATTTATCCGGTAATGGCGGCTCCGGGCAATCTCACCTCCAAAATCCAGAACGGCAACGATGTGCTCTTGTCTTGGACCGCGGTGCAATACGCAAACAGCTACAAGGTGTATGAGCTGGTAGGTACTGGGGAAGTGCTTAAGGCGACGACAGCTTCCTTGAATACCGTCATTTCCAATGTATCCGCAGGTGATCACACCTACATGGTTCGTTCCGTAAGCACGCGTTTTGGCGAATCATTAGCTGGCAGTCAAGTAACCGTAGCGATGACGGAAATTGTCTTGCAAAAACCGGCGAATCCTTCCTACACGTTCGCGAATGGCAATGATATCGTCCTCAGATGGGACACCGTTCCTTTTGCAACGAACTATAAAGTCTATCAGATCGTCGATGGGCAAAAGACGTTGAAAAGCACGGTAACATCGACGACTGTCACCTATGCCAACATAGCAGAAGGCAGCTACGAATATGAAATTCATTCGTATAACAGCCGTTATGGCGAGTCCGAAGATGGCAGCGACGTTACAGTTTCGGTTGTCTTCCCTGATATGCAAGCGCCGGTCAACTTAACAAAAACGGCAGCGAACGTGAACGATATTACGTTGAAATGGAACGCAGCTACCTATGCAACAAGCTATAAGGTCTACCAAATTGTTAACGGTGAGAAAGTACTAAAGAGTACAATTACAGGAACATCGGTTGGTTACGCTGGCTTGGCAGAAGGGATGTATGAATATGAGGTCCATTCGGTCAGCAGCCGTTTTGGCGAGTCGGCAGAAGGCAGCAGAATCACCTTCTCCATCGTATGGCCGATCGTACAGCCGCCCGTACTAAAGGCGACTGTGTTTAACGGAAATAATATTACGTTCTCGTGGCAGGCGGCAACATGGGCGACCGAATACCGTGTTTATGAAGTCGTCGATGGCAATCGTCAACAGCTTTATAAAGGAACTGGCCTTAGCGCACAAGTAAACAACCTGTCGGAAACGGTGCATCACTTTGAGATTGAGGCTTACAGCGCTCGTTTCGGATTATCGGCCCCTTCCGAGCGGCTGGATGTCAACGTTATTTATCCGGAAATGCAGCCGCCTGCAGCTAGCATTAAGCTGCTTAGCCCAACTAGCGCGCTAATTTCTTGGAACTTCATCACCTATGCGAACGGCTACAATGTGTACGAAATGGTTAACGGCTTGCCTGTACAGCTCGCGAGAAACGTGAATAACCTTTCGTATACCCTTACAAACCTGTCATACAAGAATCATGAATTCTATGTGACCTCGTACAGCAATTCGTTTGGCGAGTCTGCGCCTTCGAACATCGTTTTGGCAAAGCTGATTGTGGATAAGGAAGCACCGGTTACTACAGCGAACACCACTGGCAGCTGGACGAAGCAGAGTCCGGTCACAGTGACACTGACGGCTACAGACAATGAAACAGGCGTAGCAAATACGTTCTATTCGTTGAATGATGCTCCATTTGAAATCGGAACATCGGTTACAGTAACGGAAGAAGGCATTCACAAGCTAACGTACTACTCTGTCGATAAAGTGGGTAATACGGAAGCTGAGAAGACAAGCTATGTGAAAATCGACCGCACAAAACCGGTAACTTCTGCGACGGTTCCAACGGGCTGGTCTAACGAAGCGGCAACGGTCACGCTGACAGCAGCAGACGCTATGAGCGGTGTAGAGAAAACGTACTATTCGATCGACGGTTCCGCTTATGAGGAAGGCACAAGCGTTGAAGTAAGCACGGATGGCGTGCATCAGATCAACTTCTATTCGGTTGATCATGCAGGCAACGTAGAACAAGCACATTCTGTGACCGTAAATGTGATCGACCGCACCGCTCCGGCAACAACCGCAGAAGCACCTGCAGGCTGGGTGAAAGAAGCGGCGGTAACATTAACTGCGACAGATGCGCAGAGCGGCGTTGCGAATACGTACTACTCGATCGACGGATCCGATTATGTAGAAGGCACAAAAATTGAAGTAAGCACGGACGGCGTGCATGAAATCAGCTTCTACTCGGTTGACCGGGCAGGAAACGTGGAAAAAGCGCAGCGATCGACGGTTATGATTGATCGCACAGCGCCGACAACAGCTGCGGCAGTGCCTTCGGGCTGGTCGAAGCAGGACGTGACTGTAACACTGACAGCGAACGATGCACAGAGCGGCGTTGCGAAGACATATTACTCTCTTGATGGTTCTCCTTATGCAGCAGGTTCCGTCTTTACCGTGGAGTCGGAAGGGATTCATAACGTAAGCTACTACTCTGCAGATGCAGCGGGCAATGAGGAGACCGTCCGTCAATTAGAAGTCAAAATCGACAAATCCGCTCCAATTGTCACAATGGACTTGAACCCTTCTTATAAGCTCGGAGATTCCGTTAAACTGACATATTTGGCTGCAGACAGCCTATCGGGAATCGCATCGGAAAAAATGACGGTTACGGGACCGAATGGAACGGTGGAAGCTGTTAAAGACACATCGCTCAAGATTGATCAGCCTGGTGTGTACACCGTAACCGTAACTGTTATGAATGCGGCGGGACTGAGTACAACGATTAAGAAGCAGTTCAGCGTGTACATTGCAGCAACCATTGAGGTTACACCGAAGGTTATTAAAGGCAACAGCGGTGTCTTTACCGTTCGAGTTACGCTTCCGCAAGGCTTCAGCACTGAAGGCTTTGACTTGAACACTGCAACGATCAATGGCGTGAAGGCTCTTAACAGCAACAACGGCTACTACAGTCAGGCGAAGATGGGTCAGTTTAAGTTTGAGCGTTCTGAATTTACATGGAACCAATCCGAGGTGCTGCTCGAGTTCCGCGGGTATGTGAACGGCATTCTAGTCGTCGGTCAAACGATGGTTAAAGTAAATCCATAATAAGAAAAATAGGACACCTTAATAGAGGGTGTCCTATTTTTTCGCCGTTAACTCCGTTACGGTGAACCGTACCATAAATAACGGCAAGTTTTTTGCGGAAAACTAGCAGGAGACGTGTAAAGCTCCTTGAATGATATGGGTCAGGATGAGAACAAGTCGTGACGAGGGGTAACGTGGAAAACAACGATAGTAACGCAACGACCGCTTCACGGTATTTTATCGGGGAACGGTCGTTTCATTTTGGTTATAATGGAAGTAAGCAAGGTTCAACAATTATTAGAGAGCAGGTTAAATGTTAATGACAGTCAATCCAAAACAGCGTTATCGCTTCAGCGATGCACCGATATGGGATCTACAAAGGCAGTATTACGAAGAAGAAGGATTGAGGGCTTGGAACAACGATCAAGTGCCGCAATACATAACGAGCAATCCGATGATCGGGACCGCATACGCAGAAATGATTTTCGGTTTTCTTCAAGATCGGGCGAATAAGGGATATGGTACGGAGCCCGTGATGATCGTGGAGCTTGGAGCGGGAGCGGGGCGTCTTGCGTATCATGTGTTGCATGAGTTATGCCGGTTGAGGGATTACGCAGGGATCGCATTGCCTCCGTTCCGTTATGTGATGACGGACTTGGCGATGAATAATGTTCGGGCTTGGAAGAAGCATCCCGCGCTGCAAGCTTTTATTGCCGAGGGGATCCTCGACTTCTCGCGGTTCGATGCGATCCATGATACATCCCTGCACCTCGAAATGTCAGACGTAATGATTCGTCAAGGGGACCTACAACAACCGTTAGTCATCGTGGCCAACTACTTTTTTGACAGCATCCCGCAAGAGCTGCTTTATATAGGCGATGGACAGGTTTATGAAGCGGACGTGTACGTCGAATATCCCGAACATCATGATTCACTAAAACCATCGGAATTGCTGGATCAAATCGTGTTAAGTTATGAGCATCGGCGGGCGCCGGAGTACGAACAAGAAACCTATCCCTACCGGGATGTCATTGCCGTCTACAAGGAGCAGCTCGAAGATTCGCACATTGTATTCCCCGTCGCAGGATTGAATTGCTTAGAGCGGCTAAACAAGTTGTCGCAGCATGGTTTTCTATTAGTCACGGCGGATAAAGGCGATCACTTGCTGGATAGCTGGAAATTCGCAGAGCCGCCGCTGTTGACCCTGCACGGTAGCTTTTCTTTAACGGCCAACTACCATGCGATTCAATATGTGTTTGAACAAAGAGGAGCCGCGGCGTTATTTCCACCGCATCATTATAAAAATATTAATGTTGGCTGCGTTCTCCATGTGGAACAGCCGATGGACTATCCCCAAACGAGATTAGCTTATCGCCGGTTTATCGAACGCTATGGACCGGATGAATTTTTTAGCATGAAGGTATGGGTAGATCGCAATTTAGAAAGCATGGGCCTGGAGCATATTTTAAGCTTTTGGCGTTTGGGCGGATACGATGCGGAATTTTTCATTCAGAGCACGAAGCGGATCTCTAGTCTGATTGCGGATGCGAACGATGAAGAAAAGCAGGATCTTTTGACAGGCATACAGCGGATGTGGTCCTCGTACTACGTCATGGAGCAGCGGTACGATCTTGCGCTCGATGCGGGGTTGGTACTGTTTGAGATGAGTATGTACGAGGAATCCAAACGGTTTCTTGAAATATCGATCCTTGAAGAACAAGATGAAGTCGTATCGACCGTATATTATTGTCTA
Organism: Paenibacillus sp. R14(2021); assembly: GCF_019431355.1. Taxonomy (NCBI): domain Bacteria; kingdom Bacillati; phylum Bacillota; class Bacilli; order Caryophanales; family Paenibacillaceae; genus Paenibacillus; species Paenibacillus sp. R14(2021). The sequence continues at coordinate 3,936,428 of NZ_CP080269.1, read as the reverse complement.
GCTATTTGCTGCTTCGAGTTAGCGTTAGTCCAAGAGGCGTCGCATTACTTGCGTGAGTTATTAGTGCTCGATCCTGGTCATGAAGAGGCAATGGCATTGTTAAGCATGGTTCAAGCGTGAAATTTTTTTGAGAAACTTTGCGAAGCATAGTAATAGCGCTCGCTGGTGGATGATTTGAAATTCATGTAGACACCCAGATGAGGGTTGTTATATTAGACCTATAGTTCTCGAACCACCTGTTTAACAACGAGGGTGGTTCTTTTTTTGTTTGAGGTACAGCATCATCAGCTGCTGTATCCTCGCGACCACCGGACAAACGTACTTTTTTACTCCTTGTCCACATTTATACCTTACCAAAATGATTCAATTGCATTTAATGAATAATGTCAATAAGAAAGGAGGTTTTAGGTATGGGAAATAGGAATCCAAATGCTTACGACCCCGTTCAGATTTTTAACTCTACATCCTTTAATGCGTCTGGAAAAGTTGAGTATGCATCGATCTTTTGCAGTGACGACAGTTATTCGGTTCAGCGTGACGAGACATGGACAGCTTCCAGCCGTGGAGTCTGTTTGTTGACTCGAATCACCGCAACCGTCAAAACGCCAAGTGGAAATATTGAAGCGATCCCTTATACGTCTTCCGGTACTTCTTTCAGCAAGTTCGCCATTATACAGATAGGGGTAAATCAGTTTCAAGTGACGCGCGTTGTAAGTGCCAAAAGACGCAAGTGAAATCCTAAAGCGGACATGATCATGATGAGGTAATAACAGAAAGGACGACAGCCAAGATAAAAGGCTTGTCGTCTTTTTCTCGACTTAATGTTTCTTGTACCATAATATTCTGCGATACATCGAGGAATCTTTCAAGAGCCGGAAAGGACGCAAGTCCGGTTTATAATTGCCTTCAATGATCCAAATCCGGCGGTTCCTGTCGATGCCTATATCGAACCCGACTTGTTTAAGCATGGGGTAACGCTCTCCCAGTCGTTTGGCAGCCAATAGTGCGATCTTTTCCGCTTTGACAAGCAAGCTCCGATCTCCGATTCGGGCTAATTTTAGCGCCTCAAGTACTGGAATGGTGCGGCTGGTCACATTTGTGACTAGATATCCTTGTGCCGCCACTTTCGCGTATGTGCCTGTCACGTTCCAAGTGGATGAAAAGCCTTTTTTTCGCTGAGCCATTATCCGAATGTCTAACGGCTTGTGTTGAATTTGAGCAAGCTGCAGACGCCTTTGGACAATATATCCACGACCTCTGTGTGTTTTACGGAGCCATCGGAGTAACTTATCGGTGTCTCCTATGTTGACCGCATTCTTTTCGTTTTGAATACGATAGGCGTTCGCGCCGTTCTGTTTAATGAACACGATATCCCTTCCGTAACTCCCGTCACGAGGTTTCAGTACGACGCTTCGATAGAGAAGCAGCATCTTCGGTAATGCATCCTTCTTAAGCAACTGTGTCTCTGGCAACCGTCGGGCGAGAGAGGACGTATTGCGAAGGAGGCGATATTGCAACCATTTGTCTCTTTTGATTAACATTGAAATCACAGCCTTTCCAATCTTTTACGGTAATTCTAAGTCAAATCAGTGATCAGCATAAGTGACCATTCGTCTATATTTATAAGCCGAAGAGATCCTCTCTGGCTGCCAACAAAGAAAAGGCCGTCGGTGCAGAACTGGCTCTGTGGAAGTGGTAGCAGATCGGAATTGTTCATGTGTATTGCTCCGTTTGATTGGAATGAAAAGAAGCTGCCTTCTGGGCCTATCGGGTCCTTCGGACAGCTTGTGAAATATATATTGTACTGCTGAATCATCCTAGGCAAAATTCGCAATATAGATGGGATTCGTCAAGGGGACTTGCAACAACCGCTAGTCATCGTGGCCAACTACTTTTTTGACAGCATCCGCAAGAGCTGCTTTATATAGGCGATGGACAGGTTTATGAAGCGGATGTGTACGTCGAATATCCCGAACATCATGATTTACTGAAACCATCGGAATTGCTGGATCAAATCGTTTTAGAGCGGCTAAACACGTTGTCGCAGCATGGTTTTCTATTAGTCACGGCGGATAAAGGCGATCACTTGCTGGATAGCTGGAAATTCGCAGAGCCGCCGGAGTTGACCCTGCACGGTAGCTTTTCTTTAACGGCCAACTACCATGCGATTCAATATGTGTTTGAACAAAGAGGAGCCGCGGCGTTATTTCCACCGCATCATAATAAAAATATTAATGTTGGCTGCGTTCTCCATGTGGAACAGCCGATGGACTATCCCCAAACGAGATTAGCTTATCGCCGGTTTATCGAACGCTATGGACCGGATGAATTTTTTAGCATGAAGGTATGGGTAGATCGCAATTTAGAAAGCATGGGCCTGGAGCATATTTTAAGCTTTTGGCGTTTGGGCGGATACGATACGGAATTTTTCATTCAGAACACGAAGCGGATCTCTAGTCTGATTGCGGATGCGAACGATGAAGAAAAGCAGGATCTTTTGACAGGCATACAGCGGATGTGGTCCTCGTACTACGTCATGGAGCAGCGGTACGATCTTGCGCTCGATGCGGGGTTAGTCCTGTTTGAGATGGGTATGTACGAGGAGTCCAAACGGTTTCTGGAAATATCGATCCTTGAAGAACAAGATGAAGTCGTATCGACCGTATATTATTGTCTAGCTATTTGCTGCTTCGAGTTAGAGTTAGTCCAAGAGGCGTCGCATTACTTGCGTGAGTTATTAGTGCTCGATCCTGGTCATGAAGAGGCAATGGCATTGTTAAGTATGGTTCAAGCGTGAATGATGCTGGTTCCGGATACGGAGCAAGTTTTACAACCTAACATTGCGACGTATGTGAAGCGAGGTTCACCATTAGCGCGGATGGACAATAAAATCAAATATGCATCGGTGGAAATAGCAAAGAGGGGCGCGACAAGGGCGCCCTTTTTTGCTTAAGGGATGATACGGTGAACCGTACCACAAGTAACGGCGAATTTTTGGTGAAAACCCTTATTTGGCGCGGAAAATAAAGCAATGAGGCAGGCAGGGAGGCGGAATATGAAGGAAGCCGGCGGCAAATGCACGAGCTAAGGTACACAAACTGAATTTGAGGCAGGGTAAGCAGTCACCAATACATGACGAAATCCTAAGTCGCCAGGGCTGTTACCTTTTGGTACCGCCGTATGCGGACCCGCATGTAACTACTCTACCTCAATCTCCTTCACCGTTTCTCCCTCAATCAATACGGGTTGGTAGTAGGTGTTGGTGGACAAGTCTTTTTTGCCTTGTAAATGCTTAATGACCCAGTCCGCTGCGTCGCGTCCCATTTGTTCTTGGGGGTGCGTCAGCGTCGTTAGTTGGATATTCGCGTTTTTGGCGATATATGAATTGTCCTGGCCAATGATGGATAGCTCGTCCGGAATGGAGATTCCAAGTCTTCTGCAGGCATGCACGACTTCCAAGCCGACCTCGTCGTTGTAACACACAAGCGCAGTCAATACATCCCGATTGTCGTTCAGATACACGTCCAAGTTAGCGGACAGGTCCGGCTTCGTCGATGTATCGAAAGAAAGCACATGCTCTTGCTGGAACCGTAATTTGGCTTCCCCAAGGGCCTTGATGAATCCCTTCATTCTAAACTTCCCTTGCAAATCATCCATTTTTGCGATGATGCCGATCTGGGTATGTCCCTTAGCAATCAGCTCCCGGGTTGCGAGATAGCTGGACTGCACGTCATCCAGACAGAAGAAAGGAACTTCCAGCTCTTCATAATAGGCATTGATCATCGCGAACGGAACCTCCTGCTCCTTAAAGGACAGGTAGTAAGCGATATTGGGGTTGTATATATTACTTCTGGTAGGCTCAATAATAAGTCCATCCACGCCGTAGGACAGCATCATTTCCAACGCCTTTTTTTCCTGTGCGATATCATTATTGGTACTGGCTAGCAGCAAGGAATAGTTATCTTCGTTTAATCGGCTTTCAATGCCGCGGATAATGGAGGGGAAGATGTAATCCGAGATATAGGTCGTGATGACGCCGATCGTTTTATTTATAGCTTTCCCGCCTGGTTTGGATCGGTATTGGCTGCTGACGTACGTGCCGGATCCCTTCTCGCTTCTTAGGAACCCCTCGTTCGATAACGCCAGAATGGCTTTTCGAACCGTCTGCCGGCTAACGTTGTAGCTGTCCTGCAAAGCGGACTCCGAAGGAATTCTCTCGCCTGCTTTGTACGTTCCAGAGAGGATATAACTTTTGATATCATCAATGATGATCTGGTACTTTGGCTTCATGCCATCCACTTCTTTCATCGTTGTTCCATAAGTTGTACGTACACATTTTAGCATGAATTGCATGAAATGCAAATGCAGTGGCATTTATTTGCGATTTCAACGGTACAAATTCCGCGCTTGCCGTAGGAAGACACTATTGATGAGACGACTAGAGATGGCATTGCGACTTATGTTGGTATAACTATTAGCCTATATTGACAAGTGTACGTACAGAAAATATACTTAGGCTGTCAGTAAAGGAAAGCGCCTTCTTTTGGTCGGAATCTGCCGGCTGTCACATCATGTGACCGGTCCGATCGGAAGCAGCTATTATATGAATCGAATTCGATTGGGTTAAATCGCGAAATGAAATTGCGACAGAGAGGGGATAGACGTGATCATGAATCATGTAGACTTGAAAGAAGCGATAACCAAGGGAGAAACTTCGCTCGGTATCGAATTTGGATCTACGCGGATCAAAGCGGTGCTGATCGATCGTCGTTTCGACACGATCGCATCGGGAAGCTTTGAGTGGGAAAATCGCTTGAAAGACGGATATTGGACGTACAACCAGGAGGATGTTATTACAGGCCTCCAAACCGCTTATCGCGAAATGAAGCAGGAAGTGGAACGGAAATTCGGGGTTACCCTTAAGACCGTTGGTTCGGTCGGATTTTCCGGTATGATGCACGGTTATATGGCATTCGACAGCAAGGGTGAACTGCTGGTGCCGTTTCGGACTTGGCGCAATGCAACAACCGGTGCGGCGGCAAGGGAACTGACGGAGCTGTTCAAGTTCAATATTCCCGAGCGCTGGAGTATCGCCCATTTGTACCAAGCGATATTGAATCAAGAGGAGCATGTGCCTCGCATCGATTTCGTAACGACGCTGGCCGGCTATATCCATTGGCTGCTGACCGGCAATAAAGCAATCGGCATCGGCGATGCTTCCGGCATCTTCCCAATTGATGAAGCAACCCATAATTACCATCCAACGATGGTCAAGCAATTCGATGCATTAATTGCAGCCAAAGGCTGTCCGTGGAAGCTTGGGGATCTTCTTCCGAGCGTCTATCTCTCCGGCGAGCAGGCTGGCGAGCTAACGGCGGCGGGAGCCGCTATTCTGGACCCGGCCGGGGATTTGCAGTCCGGCATTGCGCTCTGTCCTCCGGAAGGCGACGCCGGCACAGGCATGGTTGCGACGAATAGCGTCAGGAAGCGTACGGGCAACGTTTCCGTGGGCACTTCTGTTTTTGCGATGATTGTACTGGAGAAAGAATTATCCAAGGTTTATCCGGAGATCGATATGGTCACGACGCCTGACGGCAGTCCGGTCGGCATGGTGCATGCCAACAACTGCTCCAGCGATCTCAATGCCTGGATGGGACTGTTCCGTGAATTTTCCGAAGCTATGGGATTCAACGTGGATTCCGGCAAATTATTCAGCGTGCTGCTGGGCAAGTCGCTCGAAGCAGACCCGGATGGCGGCGGCTTGCTTAGCTACGGCTATCTCTCGGGCGAAAACATTACGGGACTCGACAAAGGCCGGCCGTTGTTCGTTCGCTCGCCGGAAAGCAACTTTAATCTGGCTAATTTCATGCGCACGCATCTATTCACGGCTTTCGGAGCGCTCAAGCTTGGCATGGATATTTTGACCGAGAACGAACAGGTGGCCATTGACAGCATCTTGGCTCACGGCGGCCTCTTCAAAACCCCTGTCGTTGGACAAAAAACCTTAGCCGCTGCGCTGAACGTACCGATCTCGGTCATGTCCACGGCCGGCGAAGGCGGTGCATGGGGCATGGCGCTTCTGGCCTCTTATATGGTCAACAAGGATCAAGCAGAGAGCTTGGACGACTTCCTCGAACAGAAAGTCTTCCAAGATGTCGAAGGACAGGAGATTGCTCCAGATGAAGCGGATGTACAAGGATTCCAAACATTTATGAAACGTTATGAAGCAGGATTGGCCATCGAACAAGCTGCCGTAGACCATCTGCTAGAGAACGGGAGGGGCTAACGTTGTTAGAACAATTGAAAGAAGAGGTTTATCAGGCAAATCTGGATTTGGCGAAGCATGGACTCGTGAAATTCACTTGGGGCAATGCGAGCGCCATCGATCGGGATAGCGGCCTGTTCGTCATTAAACCGAGCGGAATCAGCTATGAAAAGATGAAACCAAGCGACATGGTAGTCGTGGATCTCGACGGCAAAGTGGTGGAGGGAGAGATGAGACCTTCCTCCGATACCGCGACTCACGCCGTATTGTATAAGCATTATCCGCAAATCGGCGGCATCGTGCATACCCACTCGACTTGGGCAACCATCTGGGCGCAAGCGGGACTGGATGTGCCCGTTATGGGAACGACGCATGCGGACACCTTCTATGGCGCCGTGCCTTGCGCACGGTTCTTGAACCAAGACGAGGTTGACCGGGGATACGAAGCGGAGACGGGTCACGTTATTATCGAAACGTTCGAGAAGCGCGGATTGGATGTCTTGGCGATCCCGGCCGTTCTGCTCCAGGGACATGCGCCTTTCACTTGGGGCAAAGACGTGAAGTCGGCGGTCGTGAACAGCGTCGTGCTGGAGGAAGTGTGCAAAATGAATCTGTACGCGCGGCAATTGAACCATTTTGCCAAAGAACTGCCGCAAGGCATTCTGGATAAGCACTATCTCCGGAAACACGGGAAAGACGCCTACTACGGGCAGAAGTAATAGCCTCACCCTGATTAAAATAAAGAAAAGAGGATGATTAAGATGTCAGCAGCAGCAGCTAAACAGTTTTGGTTTGTCGTAGGTTCGCAGCATCTGTACGGGGAAGAAGCGCTGGCTGAAGTAAAGGCTCATGCGCAGAAGATGACCGATGCTTTGAATAATAGCGGTGTGCTGCCTTATCCGCTTGTCTTGCAGGACTTAGCTGTCAGCGCGGATAAAATTACAAGCATTATGAAAGAGGTCAACTATCGCGACGAAGTGGCGGGTGTCATTACGTGGATGCATACGTTCTCGCCTGCGAAAATGTGGATTCGCGGTACGAAATTGCTGCAGAAGCCTCTGCTTCACTTCGCGACCCAGTTCAATGAAAGCATTCCTTGGGCAACGATCGACATGGACTTCATGAACTTGAACCAGGCCGCTCACGGCGACCGCGAGTATGGATTCATTAATGCCCGTCTGAAGAAACAAAATAAAATCGTCGTAGGCTATTGGGAGCGTCCGGAAGTGCAGCAGCAAATTGCGGATTGGATGGACGTAGCGGTTGCCTATAACGAAGGCTTCAACATCAAAGTTGCCCGTTTCGGCGACAACATGCGCAATGTTGGCGTAACGGAAGGCGACAAGGTCGAGGCTCAAATTCAATTCGGATGGACGGTGGACTACTACGGCATCGGCGACCTTGTGCAATACGTAAATGCCGTTACGGCGCAGGAAATCGATGATCTGATGGCTCAATACGCGGAGACCTACGAATTCGATTACGGCACAAACAGCAAAGAAACTTGGGAAGCGAGCGTCAGAATCCAAGGGAGCTATGAAATCGCCATCAAGCGTTTCTTGGATGAAAAAGGCTATAATGCCTTCACGACGAACTTCGAAGATTTGCATGGCATGAAACAGCTTCCGGGTCTTGCCGTCCAACGTCTGATGGCGCAAGGCTACGGCTTTGCCGGTGAGGGCGACTGGAAGACGGCTGCGCTCGACCGCTTGCTGAAAGTGATGAGCCGCAATCAAAACACGGGCTTTATGGAGGATTACACCTACGAGATGGCGGCCGGTCAGGAAGCCATCCTGCAATCCCATATGCTCGAGGTAGATCCGTCCCTGGCAAGCAACAAGCCGAAAATCGTTGTTTCGCCGCTCGGCATCGGCGACCGCGAAGATCCGGCACGTCTGGTTTTCGACGGCAAAGCCGGCGAAGGCGTAGTCGTATCCATGGCGGACTTCGGCACTCATTATAAATTACTAATCAACGAGGTTTCCGCATTCGAGCCGACGGTTCCGGCTCCTAACCTTCCTGTTGCTCGCGTCCTGTGGACGGTGAAACCGAACTTCCAGGATGGAGTGAAGGCTTGGGTCGAGAATGGCGGCGGCCATCATACCGTCGTTTCCTTGAACCTGACGACAGACCAAATCGTAACCTACGCCAAGCTGGTTAACTTGGAATACGTCGTCATCAAGTAAAAGTAATCCATAATGAATCGCCGCTTCCTTGAGCAAAATGTAAAAACCGTTTCTTTCGTAAATGGATCTTTCTATTTACTAAGGAACGGTTTTTTTGTTTATCAGAATGACTGCTTTCGACGGCACTTTCGCTTGGGAGAGAAGGAAGTTGCTTTCCAACCTCATTCTGAATAGGTATGCCGCAGTGCAAGGGGTGACCAGGATTGACACGAATAGGGTAACTTCAGTTAGCTAACAATACTCAAGATTATTAAAAAAAAGCAGTTGTCCGAAAAATTTGAAGCACCATCGTGTCACGAATTTCATCACATCGTCGTTAAATGTTCGAATGCAAATTAATCAACTAATCAACCGGAGGGATACCCGTATGGCACAGCGTATTAATTACATGCAACAATCACCGGAATTTGTTAAAGCGTTGATGGGATTAAGCAATGCAGAGAATGAAAGTTCGATTGAGCAAAAAACCCGCGATCTCGTTCACATCAGAGCTTCTCAAGTGAATGGGTGTGCTTTCTGCCTGGACATGCACGTCAAAGAGGCTAAGATTCATGGCGAGAGCGAGCTTCGTCTATATCACCTTGCGATTTGGCGCGAATCCACGTTGTTTAGTCCTCGTGAACGAGCTGCGCTGGCATGGACCGAGAGTTTGACCAAGCTGCCTGAACATGGCGTACCTGATGAGCTTTATGAGCTTGTTCGCGGACAGTTGTCCGAAAAAGAGCTGTCCGATCTGACCTTCTCGGTTATGGCTATCAATGCTTGGAACCGCATTAGCATCGCTTTCACAGCTGTACCGGGTTCTGCTGACGCAGCGTATGGATTGACGAAAGCCGGCCTGAGCTAAACCGTTACAAAATCATATATCTCTCCAGCCCTTCTAACGGGCCATAAACTAGGAGGTTCAACATGAAAGTTGTCATTATTGGCGGCACTGGACTGATTGGAAAACAACTTACAAAAAATCTTCGTGAGCAAGGTCATGAGGCAGTACAAGCATCACCTTCTCTTGGCATCAATTCCATTACCGGTGAAGGTCTGACCGAAGCGTTTAAAGGCGCCGACGTCGTCGTCGACGTGACGAATTCGCCTTCATGGGAGGACCAAGCCGTATTGGAATTTTTCGAGACGTCAACTCGAAACCTTCTGGCCGCCGAAGCGGAAGCCGGCGTGAAACACCACGTCGCGCTGTCGATCGTTAACACCGATCTCCTTCCAGAGAACGGTTATTTCCGCGCGAAAACCGCTCAGGAAGTACTGATCAAGTCTTCCAAGATTCCTTACACGATCGTCCGCGCCACGCAGTTCTCCGAATTCGTCGGGGGCATCGTCGACATGGCCACCGAAGGACAAACCGTTACATTGTCGTCCGCCTTCTTCCAGCCGATCACGTCGGGTGACGTTGCAGCCGCGCTGGCTGACTTCGCGCTGGCTCCGGCTGCGAACGCTACCTTCGAGTTGGCCGGTCCGGATCGGTATCGTCTCAACGAAATCGCTCGAATTTACCTTAAAGCGAAAAACGACGCACGTCAGGTAGTCACGGACGAGAACTACAAGTATTTCGGCTCGGTGCTTAAGGAATTGTCCCTCGTACCGCACGATAATTCCAAAGCCCGTATCGCCCCGACTCATTTCGAGGACTGGCTCCGCTCCGCGTCTCAAGCGTAATTAGGCAACAAAACTCTTATCTATCACCCGCAAAGAACCCTTTACAGGGTTCTTTGTGCATTTCCAGCACCTATTTCCCAACACACTCTCGTCCCTTTGGGGTGAGAGTTTTTTTTGGATCGGCAACTGCATTTCCATGTGCTCGAAGTGACTGTAGAATTAGAGTAATATTAAGTTAGAGCATTTCAGAAGGAGATGAATGATGAAAAACATTTTATTTGATTATATGACGAGACTGACCTCTCTTAGCGAAGAAGAGAAGCAAGCGATCGTGAACGAGATTCATATAGATGAATTCAAAAAGGGAACCGTCCTCTTTAGACAAGGGGAGGTTCCGACAAAATGTTATTTCATTCTGAAGGGATGTATAAGGCAGTATTCGATCGATGAAGAGGGAAGAGAGATTACATCGAACTTCTACACCGAAGAGCAAGCCATCGCCATTATTAATCATCACAAGCTAGACAAGTCGTCTGACTACACCATCGCGTGCGTTGAAGACTCTGTGGTGGTCGTTGGCGACCTGGATACGGAAAAGGACATGTATACCAAGTACACGCAGTTGGAGTTGATGACCCGCCAGATGATTGAAGGGAGCTTTAGTCAGGTAAAAGCGGAATTCGCTGCCTTTATCGCATCTTCGCCTGAAGAACGCTTCAAGACCTTGCTAATGAAACGACCTTCTTTAGTCGATCGGGTTCCTCAACATCAATTGGCGAGTTTTCTCGGAATGACCCCGGAGTCCTTAAGTCGAATAAAAAAGAGAATCCATCGAGATAATAATTAGCCGAATAACAGGTGTGTAGAGTCTATTTCCCTCCCCTAAACAGCAACCATAATCCAAAACCTATTTCCCCCAATGTCATAGGTACAATGAAAATAGCTTCAAGGATCGTTCCGATTTCACCGTAATCCGCAAAAAATAGTTTATCTAGGTGAATGAGAATATAGCCCATTGAAGCTAACAGCAGCAGGATGCCGATCCAGCGCGGTACGCTGTCTGATTGGAAAGTCAATATTCCCAAAATCAGCAGATGCGCGCCAAAGACGATTAAACCAACGGACCAAATGGATTCAAAGGCTTTCAAATGCAACATCACTTGTGCGCCAAGTTGATTTGGGGTAAAGCTCGATAAATAATCGGTCCTGTTCGTAAGCAGCAGAACGAATAATAAATTTGTGATCGCTATTCCCAATAGCGTCGCATAAACAAGACGGAGCCATGCACCGAGCAGGGCTAGATTCTTATTTGTTGGCTTCAGGAATACATAGGAAGACCAAGCGACCACAATATCGCATAGCAGGATGATCATCCAACCCAAGATTTCAGCTTTGAAAAGATGGTTTTGCGAAATGATGCGCTGAACGATGGCGCCCGCATTCCCTTGTTCCATAAGCCTTGTATGCACGAAGCCATACGAGAAAAGTGCGGCAAGCGTCATGATCATGAGTGCTGTGCCGGCAATTAGAGCTGATTTTCGTTGATCCGATCGCTCTCTTCTTTGGGTAACCATCAGAGACCCCCCTAGTTATACGTAGTGACTCCATTGTAACTGGGCTGATTTTTACGTTCATTGACTTAAGTCAAGGGGAGCAAGCTTGGAAAGACGCTTTACCGAGCATAGGTTTGGAATAGGCAGAGTGGAGGCGTAATCATGGCAAATACAGATAAGTTTGAAATGATAGCTAAAACGTATGACACTCCTGAAAGAATCCAAATTGCAAAGGTATCATCAGATGCCATTCGCGAATATGTAGTCGACGCTTGATTCTCAAAAATAAGTCACCTGTAAATCAGGCGCTCGCTAAACGTTTATATCGAATCATATTTGGTATAATAGTTGGTAAATAGGAAGAGAAAACGAGGGATGGACATGTCGTATATCGTTGATTTTAAACATGTGTCTACGATTGGCCTAGAGTCTTCACCTGTAGTAGAAGCGCTTGCTGGATTGCGTGCGAATGAAGCCCGTTACTTTATGAACAAATACGAGCATGAATTTACGGTTGTTCCGGCTAGCGAAAGTCAGGAGAGCCTTGATTACGTGAACCGCATTTTGAAAGAAGAACGTGATATTGCGTTTGCGGCCAAACCGCTGGAAACGTCGCGTTTTCAAGTGGAAAATATCCAATTTACCTACGTCTTTTATGAGGACGGGCTTGCGCTCAATGTCATGTATACGGTGGATGATCCTAAGAAGCGGGCCGTTGGATTTAAGCTTTCTGAGGGGATGGAAATACCAGCGGAGTTGGAAGCGAAGTTTAAGTTTGCGAGGCAGAAATCTAAACTAGCCGGAACCATTCGGGGCTCGTATTTTGTCATTAAAGGGCAATATTAAGTATAGGAATTTCCGTAAGCGAACTTATTTGACTTTAACCGAATGCTCATTCATTATGGTGACAAGAGGAGGCTGGAGAAATTGAGAGACACGTATGTATTGGACATGTTGGACAGGAATCACAGTCGATTGCTAAAGTTGGCAGAGGCTTGCTCGGAGGACGAGCGAAATGCGGTACCTGAAGGCTTTAACAACAATATTCATTGGAATATCGGACATGTATTGACCGTTACGGAGCGCTTGGTATTCGAAATTACAGGGCAAACGATGGCTATTTCGGATGACTACCTTACCTTCTTCCGCTCTGGCACGAAGCCGGCGGAATGGCAAGGAGAGCCGCCCGCTTGGGACGTCATCATGACGCAGCTAAGAGAGCAACCTGACCGAATTCGCGAGCTGTTAAAGGACAGCTTGCATGTAACCGTTAAAGAAAATTTCGCGAAAGCGGAGACCGTCGATGAATTGATCGCAGCAGCTTTGCTGCATGAAGTCATGCATTCCAGCACCATATCCGCCATGCTTAAAGTACTGAAATAGAACATCCCTTTTAAACTATGAATGGAAACCTAATATCTCACTGCAAAGGGCACCCGCTTGGGTGCTCTTTCGCTTTAGGTGCATGCGGAGTAGATCTCATTGCAAAAGGGCTTGTTTTTACCGTACTTTTACCGAATGTTTGGTATACTAACCTAATATTCAATGGTGCGGTGGTGAGCGAAATGAACATGCTTCTAGCGGAAGATGATCAGAAACTGGGCAAGCTTGTGAAATACGTACTGGAGCGAAAAGGCGGCTACCATGTCGATTGGGTGAGCAATGGGGAGGACGCGCTGGATTATGCCAGAGGATCGGCCTACGATGTGCTTATTTTGGACTGGATGATGCCTGGCATGAATGGCGTCGATGTGTGCAAGCGGCTTCGGGCGGCAAGCTACAGCCAAGCGATTCTGCTGCTGACCGCCAAGGATGCGCTGCAGGATAAGATTTTCGGATTGGATGCCGGCGCGGACGATTATTTAACGAAACCATTCGAGATGGATGAATTGCTTGCGCGTCTTCGTGTGCTTACACGGCGGAATTTTGCCCCTGTACAATCGGATTTGGTGACGTTCGGGCCGTTTACGTTCAACCGTGTATCACACCGATTATCCAGAAGAGGTGAAGCGGTCCTGCTCAGCCAGCGGGAGTATCAGCTGCTTGATTTCTTCCTGCAGAACAACGGCAATGTGCTGACGAGAGAAGCGATTCTTGATCGTGTATGGGGCATTGGCAGTGACGTATCCTACAAGAACGTCGATGTTACGGTAAAAATGCTCCGGGACAAGCTGGATGATGCACATGCGGAGCCGGCCATTCACAGCATCAGGGGGGTAGGCTACCGGTTTGAAGCTTAAGTTCAGACGCGGCAAAAGGGACTTGTTTGCTCAGACCCGGCGAAAGCTCACTATTACCTATACGTGGCTGATCATTCTATTTCTTGTGATATTCTCAATCATTGTGTCGGCTTTCTTTATTGTCATGGCGTACCGGGAGCAGACGCAGTCGCTTCAATCCGTCCTATACGCCACCGAGAAGGATGGCAGTGTAGCGATACCTGATCTGACAAATTCACGCGATGAGGATTTGTACTTCTACTACATTTTGAGCAACCGCGGCGAGGTGCTCGCGAGAAGTGAGGCGATTCCGCAGTTTGGTGACGTCAACTTAGGGGAAATTGCAGGATGGCATCCACGTGAGGAATCGTTTCGATTGAAGTGGCTGCCCGAACTGCATGCACGCCCTGAAGGGATGATCATCAGGACGCAGGACCGGCTGCTTTTTGTAGGTGCGCGTCCGGTCATGACCGTGGACGGCAGAGTCATAACGATTTACGCCGCGAAAGACGTCACCTTCTACTTCGATGTGTTCAAAACACTGCTCATCGTATTTTTCTGCATCCTCGTTCTGTTCATTATCGCTGCCTTATGGCTCAGCTATTCGATGTCCAAGAGAGCCATGATTCCAATTCAGCGGACATACCGGCAGCAGCAGCAGTTTCTGGCCGATGCGTCGCATGAGCTGCGGACACCGCTGAGCATTATGAATACGTCTCTTGAGGTCATTGAACTGGAGAATGGGGAGACGTTGACCTCGTTTACGAAGGAAGTCGTGTCGGATATGAAAGAAGAAGTGGGCCGGATGAGCCGCATGGTGCAGCATCTGCTGCTCCTCGCTCGAACCGACGCCGGCTCGGTCGAATTCGAGAAGGCGCCTTTCGATCTGACGCCGAAGCTTCGCCAATGGATGCATGCCTTTGAAGCGGTTGCCCAGAAGAAAGCCATTACGCTGAAGGCCGAGCTGCCGGATACGATGACGGTTACTGGAGATGTCGAGCGGATCAAGCAGCTCGTGTACATTCTCCTGGACAACGCGATCAAGTACACGCCGGAGCAGGGGACTGTTGACGCGCTGCTGGAGAGTAGTGGCAAACAATGGCGGCTCTCCGTTCGGGACAGCGGTATCGGCATACCGGCTGCGGATAAGCAGCGGATATTCGACCGGTTCTATCGGGTGGAGGCACATCGCTCGCGTGAGGAAGGCAGCGCAGGGCTGGGATTATCGATTGCGAAGTGGATCGTAGAAGCCCATCAGGGATCCATTGAGGTCGACAGCGTCGTCGGCGAAGGAAGCACCTTTATCGTGAAATTTCCGCTATAACAGCATACGCCCTTTCTCTTGCGATGAAGAGGAAGGGCTTTTCTTTGTCCATTTACCGTACTTTTACTTTCCAGGACTATAGTGAGAGCTGTAGAGAAGATCAATGGATGAAAGGATGAATGAAGCGTGAGATCCGTGAGACCTTGGGTGAAGAAAGTACTTGTGGCGTCTGTGATCATCGTCGCCGTTGGCGCCGGCTTGAGCTGGGCTGCAGAGCGGGGCAGGCCTGATGGGATGCCTGCAATCCAGTTTGTGAAACAAGAATCCAGACCTGTCGATAATTTCGTCGGTATGAAGGGTGAGAAATTCGGGCCTGGACCAGACATCCGTATCCGCCAGGAAAAAGGGATGCACGGAGAGGGGCATCCCGAGCATGATGGGTGGGATGCCGGAGTGGCTGTAGGCATAACGATTCTCGCAGCTGGGCTGCTGTTCTGGGCCATGAGGAGAGGCAAACGCGCAAGAAGAGCCCCTCGAGCCAATCAATTCACCGCGATTACGTCTGCATCCGATTTCCTGGATCAATGGGAGCTGCATCAAAATCGTACAAAGGAGACGAACTAAATATGGGTATTTTCAAACGGGTCAAAGATATGTTTCTGGCGGAAACAAACGGGATGCTGGACAAATGTGAGAAACCGCTGCACATGGTCGATCTCTATATTCGCGAGTTTGGCGAAGAACTCGCTAAGGGTCAGCGGGCGCTGGCGAATCAATTGTTTATCGAGAAGAGGCAGTCGGCGCTCATTGCGGAGGCTGAAGCGAGCGTGGAGAAGCGGGACCGCCAAGCAATGCTTGCGGTGAAGCAAGGTGAAGATCAAATTGCCAAGCTCGCCCTGCAGGAGAAGCTGCTGCAAGAGAAGAAGCTGGCAGCTTACCGCGAGCAGTATGCGGCCATTCAAGAGCAAACAGGCGTACTCGAAGAACGTATCAGTCAGCTGCTCGTACAATCGGAGGAGTTCAATCACCGCCGGCTGCTGCTGGCGTCCCGGGTCAACGTGGCAAGCTCCTTGAAGGAGATGAATCAGAGCGTCGTCTCGTTTCAGACGGGCAACGTCACCAAAGGGTTTGCCCGTGCGGAAGAGAAGGTGCTTATGATCGAAGCGGAGCTGGAGGCCATGAATCGGTTCGTCTCACCCGTGAAGCGTTCGGCGCCGCAATATTTGGACCCGACGCTTACAGCCGAAATCGACAAGTCGCTAGAAGAGCTGAAGCAGCAAGCAGCTGAATAGATACAAAAAAAACCGGCAGAGGATGCCGGTTTTGCTGCGTCTATCGAGCTATGAGATAGGTTCCGAGTACATATGTAATCTGCCGATTGTAAATGATATCCTAAGCACAGTACAGCATTATCACTTTATTCTGTCAGACAAGCCAGGATTACAAGGCTTTAGTAAGTCAGCCATTCGTGTTAGTATATAGACCTACATTGAAGAGGACGTGAATCGATTATGATCAGCATCACCATACCAGCACCCGACGTTACCATTACCAAACAAAGTGACCCCCAGCTAAGCCATATTTATGGATTTACCGATTTCCACTTGATTTCGAGGGAAGAGGGCGGCATCTTCATGTTTTACAATAACAAGGATGAGCTGCTGTTTGTCGGTAAAGCGAGAAAGCTGCGCCCAAGAATCAAAAAACATTTCGAAGATACGGTATCGCCGATCAAAAACCACAGAGATGAAGTTACGAAAATTGAGGTTTGTATCGTCGAAGGCCTTCTTGACCGCGCCATTTACGAAACCTATATCGCCAATAAATTCAGAGCAAAGTACAATCCGGACCGGGTGCTGTAAAAGGAATGGACGCCTTTACAGTAAATTGCGAAAAGTCGGAAGGCCTAGGCCTGATCCGGCTTTTTTTGCGTTTCTATCACTGCAAGAAACCACACATCTAATGAAACTAGAGGAGACCTAAGATGAAAGATAAGAAATTGGCTTCAGATCTTACCGGGCACTGGTTTCAAATAAGCTTATTCTAATAACTGCATTGCAGAGGGCATCTACTTAGGTGCCCTTTTGCCTTTGAATAAGGCATCTTATTACAAGTAACGGTAAGGGGGATTATAAAAATCCAATTTTAAGGGTTATATATAATAACATTTAATATAAAAGCTGATAAATCCGATAATGAGTAAAGATGGCAATTATCAACTATTAACTGAAGGGATTTTACAATGGCTTTGAAAAAGGTACAGATTTGTTTAGAAAATAATGTATATGATAATCCTTTAGAAATAGAATTAGAGGGTTCCAGCTATTTTTTGACAAAAGATGAAACTGGCTACAAGTTGTTATCTTCTACATGTCCTCATGCAGGCGGGAAAATCGTGGACCAAGATTCTTGCTTCGAATGTCCAATACATAGTTGGAAATTCGCTTATTCCGGAGAATCCATGAATGTGCCTAAGCAAAGGATGGCGCAGTATAACGTTTCTGTTGAAGACGGCATGCTTTTCGCGGAGATTCCAAATTCCTTAAATACCAGTGAGCCGCAACAGGACACAACGCTAGAACAAGACTTAATCGTAAAGCTTCATTCGCATGCGTGCCTTGAGTTCAAGTACGACGATTTCTCTTTGATTACCGACCCTTGGCTAGTAGGACCTGCCTTTATGGGGGCATGGCTTCAGTACCCTGCTCCGATTGTGGACGTTCATACATTAACACCATCTGCATTATGGATTTCACATGAGCACTCCGATCATTTCCATGAATCAACTCTAACATTTATGGACAGAAATATACCCATATATTTCCCTGATTTTCCGAATAAAAGAATAGAGGAAAAACTGATACAACTTGGTTTCCGAAACATCTATCCCATGCAGTTCGGAAAACCTTTGGAGATACGCAAACATATCAAAATTACTTGTTTCGAACCCTCTAGTCTATGGAATGACGCGATCCTTCTCATAGAGATTGAGAATTTCAGGATTCTGAATCTTAATGATGCGGGGTTAAACCCAAGAATCGCCAAAATAATTGGAAAGGTGGATGTGATAGCTTCCGGATTTTCCCCTGGGGCATCAGGATATCCTTTGACATGGGCACATTTAGATGAGGACAAGAAAGATCAAATCCTAGAGAAGTCGAGGCTCGGCCTGTTAAAAATGCTTACCCAAGCCATCGATCTATATGGGGCCAAATCACTCATCCCTTTTGCATCACATTTCAACTTGTGGCACCCAACTCATCGAAAATACGTAGAAAAGTTAAGAAAAAACACAGTGATGGATGTTGTTGAGGCTTTTAAAGATACTACGGTCAATGTCGTAGATTTATTGCCTGGGGATTATTGGGGCGTCAAGAAAAACAATATTGTTTATGCTAAGCGCGACCGCTCTAAATTATATAACCAGGCAGAGGTGCTAGAATATCTAGATAAAGCCTATCGTGAAGACCTTTTTTTGGAACATCATCCGAATGATTATTCTATATCAGTGGCTGAGGTGGAGAATTACTTTTTACTTTTAAATAAAACGAGCGAGATTGCTTACTGTGAAGACTTGAGAATATGCGTGAAAGTTACGAATATAGATTCTAGCCAGCACTCTTTCGAAGTTTTATTAGAGATTGAAAAGGGAATTTTAAACATTCGAAAACTAGAAAAGCATGATATAAACTTAACGATTGAGCTCCCAGCAAACATAGTAAAGAAAATCATCACTGATAATTTATCATGGGATGAGGCGCATATTGGATATTGGTGTAAGTTTAGCCGAAATCCGGATGTATATCATGCTGGATTTTGGCGTTTATTGCAAACGCCATATTTTCGTAAAAGCCCTCAACTAACAAGGACCGTTCATCCGGAAACGATTACAGGAGATACGGCCATCGCCGATGTACTGGAGTTTTACGGGGACGATGCCGATAAAATACTTCGGAGATATGGATTATATTGTTTGGGTTGTCATCATTCCACGTTTGAATCTATTTCAATAGGTGCAAGAAATCATGGCATAAATGGCGCTGATGTTGATAAACTGCTGCTTGAATTAAATAAAGCTTTCTTACAGGGGGAAGGTACAATTGGAAAACAAAATGAGCGAGTGGGATAATTCGTACTTAAATCGTGATAATTTCCTATTCTATCCGCACGAAGAAGTCATTCGGTTTGTATCTAAATATATAGTGAAACAAGTCGGGTTAGATGAATATCAATTTATTCATCCCTATAATGAAAAGCCGAAGTTGTTAGATGTAGGTTGCGGAATCGGCAGGCATATTTTTTATAGTCACAGGATGGGCTTGGATTCATATGGAGTAGACTTGTCGAATGAGGCAATAACTGTTGCAAGACAGTGGGGCCGCAATCTAAATGTATCTGATGTAGAAAATAAAATTATTCAAGGCGATATACGAAATATGCCATGGGAGAATGGATCCTTCGACTATGCCGTTAGTCACGGCGTATTTGATAGTACATATTTTAATATTGCCAGGGCTGCGTTTACGGAAACAGCTCGAATCTTAAAGAATGGTGGTCTCTTTTATTGCGACCTTATTTCAGGGGATGATTCAAATCATGCTCGAGAATTCTGGGGAGAAGAAGTAGTAGAAACGCAGCACGAAATTGGGACCATTCAAATGTATTATAACTATGGAAAGGTCCTAGAGCTTGTTAAAGACGATTTTGATATTTTAGAAGCAAATCTTATTCGCCGAGAGAATATTGTGTCAGGTTCGTTCCATTCCAGATACCATCTTGTTCTAAGAAAGAAAAATTAGTGATGCAGTACTGTTGAATACCAATTGGGAAAAGAGGGCGAATAGCCCTCTTTTTATTCGGTTACAAATGCTTGTAATATTAGTGATTCACTGCTAAGTTTTGCTTGACATAGTGAGGGTTTCATGTGAAATTACGGGTATTGATTGAATAAAAAGAGGGGGAACAACGTTGAAAGCGAATCGGATGGAAGCCTTCAGCGATGGCGTACTGGCCATTATCATTACGATTATGGTGCTGGAATTTAAAGTGCCGGAAGGCCATGATTGGGATGCGCTAATCCAGCTCGGGCCGAAAATTCTAAGCTATATTCTCAGCTTCGTCTACGTCGGCATCTACTGGAACAATCATCACCATCTGCTGCACATGGTTCGAACAATGAACGGGCGGCTGATGTGGCCCAACCTGCTGCTTCTCTTCTGGCTGTCCCTTGTGCCATTCACGACCGGTTGGATGGGGGAGAGTCATTTTGCAGCCACACCAACGGCACTGTATGGGATAGTTTTGCTGCTTGCATCGCTGTCCTACTGGTTGCTGCAGCTCGCAATTATGAAGCAGCATGCGGGCGACTCCGCATTCGTCGTGGCCATGGGGAAGAACTGGAAGGGTAAGTTGTCCCCGCTGCTTTACACGATCGCGGCCTTGACCGCGTACGTGAGCACGTGGATATCCGGCTTCTTCTTCGTGCTGGTTACCGTAATCTGGTTCGTACCGGATCGGCGGATCGAGCATGCGCTGGGAGGCCGCTAAGAAAAGCTCGTCGATGCTCGCAGGATTGCGGGCTTCGACGAGCTTTTTCTTGAGGTCGGTAAGATGCAACCTGCGGTTGCGGGGCAGTGACTTAAAGAAAGGTCGGAGACGCCTAAGTTTACAGCGATTTGTAGTCTCGAATAATGACATCCATCACATGCTTACCCCAATTCGAAGCTTCCGAGCCTTGCTCATTCCAAGCGTAGGTAATGAGTGCTTTCCACAAAGCCCAGCCGCGTGCGCGATTAACAGTATGCTGGTCAAAGCCCATGCGGCTTAGGAATATTTCGCGGCTTACGTCATCAAAAAAGTTCCAGGCCATCACAAGATCGCTTGAAGGATCGCCGACGCCCATCGTTCCGAAATCAATGACGCCGCACAGCCGGCCATCCTTCACGAGTAGATTGCCTACCGCAACGTCACCATGCACCCATAGCGGTGCCGATTGATATCTCGTCGCAAGGGCAAGGTCCCATATTTCAGTTAAGAGCTTAGAATCGTATTGGCCGGATAGGCTGTCGATGATGGATCTTGTATCTTGATCGTAAACCGCTAAGTTTCCACCGCGATGAAAGTTTTGAACGCCTGCGGGTACGCCGCGGCTTGCATCGATCGCTTCTAATTCCCTCAGGAACCCCGCGAGATCTTCGGCAAATCCGTTCAAATCCAGTACGTTGGCAGGCGTAATTGTATCGCCTTCAATCCATCGGTTAATGGACCATGGAAGGGGATATTCGTCCGTAGGTTTGCCTTGTGCAACGGGAGCCGGGATCGGCAAGGACAGAAGAGGCTTGAAAACAGGAAGCCACTTGAGTTCTTTCTCAACAGCCGAGGCGTAATTCTCATGACTCGGTAGTCGAACGGTCATTTCGCTTCCTAGCCGATAAGTGCGGTTATCATGCCCGCTCTTCTCTACAGGTCTTATTTCCAGGTGCGCCCACTTGGGAAATTGATTATGAATTAATTGACGTACGAGCTCGGTCGTAATTTCAAACATTAACTTCACTTCTTTCTTTTTAATTGTTGTTGGATAGAAACGCTCATATCATGGAAGGATTAGTATAAACCATACACGGATTCTGTTGAATACCTTCCCTGCAATTCGCTCATTCGGATTTGGATTGTGACGCAGAAGCACATACGATGATAGTTGTTCAAGAAAGGGTTATTCGACATAGGATGGCCCTAAACGTACCGTTATAAAACAAAGGGATCAACGGTTATGGACATGCCAGGTACCCGTACGGCTTGACAAATACAAAGCAATCCGATAGGCTTTAAAATAAAACTGACTGACTAATCAATCGGGTGAGGTGAGGTACCAATTGAACGGGCAAAACGATTCCCAGATTAGCAGCGAGCGGAGAAGGCGCTTCTTGGAGATTGCCCTGAGGAGATTCGCGAAGGATGGTTACCACGCGACCAAGATTTCCGATATTGTCGCCGAAGCCGGCGTAGCGCAGGGGACGTTCTATTGGCACTTCAAAAGCAAGGAGGCGATCGCGCTTGAGATCGTGGAAGACGGGCGCCGCCAGCTGCTGGACGTCATCGCGCAAGGTTACCGGCAGGAGCTGGGGACCGTGCAGGATATGGTACAGGCATCGGAAGCGCTACTCTGCAGGTTGTTTCAATTCGCCGAATCTAACCGTTACTTAATGGAGCTTCTGCTCGGCGGCAGCGGCGGCATCGAACCGATCCGGCAAGCGATCGGCGAGACCCGGGCCGCGATGGAGAGCGCGTTTCTTCATAATATTCGGCGCGCAATGGAGCTTGGCATGCTGCCGGAAGCGATCGATGCCGAGTTTCGTGCAGCGCTCATTATGAGCTTGATCGAAGGTGTCGTCTCGCGATGGTTGTTCGGCTTAGGAGCGCCTGCCAGCGGAATGGCAGGGAAGACTGCCGGTCAGCTGGCGTCCGAGACGGCAAGATTTGAGTTTTTCGGGCTCCTTGGCGTCTAGACTTACAGAAGGTTTTCGGATTATTCGGCTTCAGGCCGGGCAACTTAGAAAAAAATGATTATAGGAGAGAATTCCATGCTGAAAAAATCAAAAAAATCCTTGTTCCTCATGTTATCAATTGTATTGCTGTTCGCGCTTGCGCTTGTCGGCTGCGGCTCGAAAAACAATACCGCGCAGCCGTCCCCGGGCTCGTCCACTTCTGATGATGGAAGCAACGCACCAGCTAGCGGCGGCGACCTGTTGAAGCAAATCAAGGCGGCTGGCGTTATGAAGGTGGGTCTTATGGGCACGTACGCACCTTACAATTTCTTGAACGACAATAAGGAAATCGACGGCTTTGACGCCGACATTGCTAAGGAAATCGGCAAGCGCCTGGGGGTTAAGGTCGAATTCGCTCCTCAGGAGTTCTCCGGATTGATCCCGAGCCTGCAGGCAAGCAAAATTGACGCGATTATCAGCCAAGTGACCATCACCGACGAACGCAAGAAGCAAATCGACTTCACGCAGCCCTACATCACGAACGAAGTGAAGATCATCGTTCGTCAAAACAACGATTCCATTACGAAGCTTGAAGATTTCAAAGGCAAGAATATCGGCGTGGGCCTCGGCACGAACGACGAATCCTATCTGCGCAACGAAGTGCTGCCGAAGGTAGGTAAGTTTACCATCAAGACCTACGATGATGTCATCAATTCTCTTCAAGATCTGAATGCCGGCCGGATCGATGCTACGATCAACAACCTGTACGCTTTGAAGCCGATCGTGGATAAAAACGGCTTCAAAATTAAAGCGGTCGGGGAAGCAATCAAGTCCGATCAGGCGGGGATAGCCGTTCACAAGAACAATCCGGAGTTCATTACGGCGCTCGATAAGGCGCTTGCGGATATGAAGTCCGACGGCACGTACAATACCATCTTCAAGAAGTGGTTCGGCGAGGAGCCGGCAGCGAAATAAGAAGCGAAACGGGTAATGAGCCATGGTGGATTCGCATCATGGCTCTCCGCGATAATTCAAGGGAATGACAAAGGGGAACGGGCATTCATGAGTCTGGTATGGGATAACCTGCTCTTCTTGCTAAAGGGCGCCTATTATACGCTATTGATCACCATCATTTCCATGTGCTTTGGGCTTCTCATCGGCATCGTGGTCGCAATTGCCAGACTGAAAGGCAACCTGCCTGTCCGCTGGCTGGCGCGCGCTTATTTGTCCGTCATTCGAGGCACGCCGGCATACGTTCAAATCTTGATCGTATATTACGGGCTCGTGGATTACGGTATCACGCTCGGCCCGCTGATGGCGGCCTGTGTGGCGTTAAGCATCAACGTCGGCGCTTATTTGTCCGAGACGTTTCGGGGAGCGATTCTGTCGATTCCGAAAGGGCAGACCGAAGCGGCATATGCGGCGGGCATGACGCCTTGGCAGACATTACGGCGGATTATCTTTCCGCAAGCTGCCCGGGTAGCCATTGCGCCGATGGGCAACACGTTTATCGGAATGCTCAAAGAGACGGCCCTTGTTTCCGTCATTACGGTAACCGAGCTGGTGCGATCCGCCCAGTTGTTGATTGCCCAATATTTTGTGAACATGCCCTTTTATTTGGGGATTGCTGCGATGTACTGGGTCATGAGCACAGTGTTCTCGTTCATTCTCGAAGGCATCGAGAAGCGGTTGTCCAAAGCTTACTGAGATGGGAGGCGCGAACCGGATGATGATCCAAACGACGGGGCTGTCGAAGTCCTTTCACGGCACGCAGGTATTGAAAAGCATTGATCTGCGGGTCGAGGCCCGGGAGATCGTCGTTCTTCTCGGACCGAGCGGGTCGGGCAAAAGCACGCTGCTGCGCTGCCTGAACGGACTGGAGGAGCTGAGCGGAGGGGCCGTGGAAGTGAACGGCGTTCGCGTAGCTGCAGATATGTCGGCAAGAACGAAGAGAACGAATTTTAGAGAGATTCGGCGCGACGCCGGTATGGTATTTCAGCAATTCAATCTGTATCCCCATAAGACGGCGCTCGGCAACGTGATCGAATCGCTGTTGACCGTCAAGAAGCTGAAGAGGAACGAAGCCGAGCGTATCGGCATACGGCTGCTGGAGCGGGTTGGCTTGTCGGACAAGAAAGACCAGTATCCATCACGGCTATCCGGAGGGCAGCAGCAGCGTGTCGCCATTGCCCGCGCGCTAGCGATGGAGCCGTCGGTCATGCTGTTCGACGAGCCGACATCAGCGCTCGACCCAGAACTGGTCGGCGAAGTGCTGGAGGTTAT
Organism: Paenibacillus sp. R14(2021); assembly: GCF_019431355.1. NCBI lineage: Bacteria > Bacillati > Bacillota > Bacilli > Caryophanales > Paenibacillaceae > Paenibacillus > Paenibacillus sp. R14(2021). Next base: position 3,911,566 of record NZ_CP080269.1, on the reverse strand, counting down.
GCGGGAATTGGCGAAGGAAGGGATGACGATGGTCGTCGTTACCCATGAGATGAAGTTCGCCCGCCAGGTGGCGAACCGTGTTGTATTCATGGACGGCGGCGTAATCGTTGAGGAGCAGGAGCCGGAAGTTTTCTTCCAGAGCCCCCAATCCGAGAGGGCAAGAAAGTTTCTAAATCAACTTAGCGAGTATTAATCTGTACGTTCACTAATCTTACATGAGAAAGCAGGTATACCGAAATGAAAGTAATGACAACGTGGAAAGGCAAACGATTGTTTACATCTGTTGGTCCGTCCGGCTATCCGGTCGGCATGGACGCAACGCCCGCATATGGGGGCGATGGCAATGGCGCTACGCCTATGGAACTGGTACTTGCAGGCTTAGCCGGCTGTATTGGAATCGACGTTACGATGATTCTGGATCAGTACCTCGGCACGATCCGTCAAATCGAAATAGAAGCCGACGGCACTCGGAAGGAGCAGGCACCGACGGGCTTTACCGCCATAGAGCTGACTTTCCGCGTGGACGGAGACATACCGGATTACAGGGTGTGGAAGGCCATCGAGATGGGGAGCAAGAAGTATTGCGCGGTGTCGGACTCGTTGAAGGCCGATATCTCTTACAGGCTCGTGCTTAACGGAGAAGAAGTAACGAAGGGCTGATCGAGCGCGAGTTCAATCCGACTTCGGATAACTGCATGACAGTACGAAGGATCACATCCTATGTCTCCTATGTGGAGGCCGGTTTTCTCTTCTTTATGAGGGAATCATTCTATTTCGCTCGCAGTCATTCTGCGGGCTTTTTTGTGTTTGAAGCCGCATGTGTAACTTATTGGAAAAAACTGCATACTAAAAAATTGAACATAATGAAAAATAGTAGGCCGCTCAGTTGTATTACAAGTGAAAGGGGGTGCCGAGGTGTACAATTCATACGAGCTCAATGAATCTGTGCGGCGTGCCTTGGATCAATATTCTCACAGCTTAATCAAGATTGCTTTTGCATACTTGAAAAATATAGCCGATGCAGAAGAAGTGACGCAGGAAGTCTTTCTCGCCTATTTGCAAAAGCACCCTATATTCAACAGTAGTGAACATGAAAAAGCGTGGCTGATTCGAACCACAATCAATAAAAGCAAAAACATGCTGAAAACCGGGTGGTTCAAAAGCAGAAACCCCGTTCCCGAGGATCTGAGCTACCTCCCGCAGGAAGAAAACGAGGTCCTGCAGGCCGTATTAGCCTTGGACAAGAAGTATCGGATTCCGATTCATCTGCATTATTACGAGGGCTACTCGATCCAGGAAATTGCGGCTATTCTGCAGGCCAAGCCCGCAACCGTCGGAACATGGCTTGCAAGAGGGCGCTTTATCTTAAAGGAGAAGATTGGAGGCATGGCGCATGAAGAAATCTGTTTATAAATCGGCGATGTCCCGTGTGAAAACAAGCGAGGATTTTCAAGAGGCCACGTACCAGAAGTTAATGTCGGAAATGGATAAATTAGCGGAAGCCAATCCAAACAACCAAAAGGGGCGGATAACAATGGAAAGAGCGAAGAAAAGAACAGTAACGGGTTGGACAGTCGGCATTGTAGCGGTTGCGGTATTATCGGTCAGCATCTTCTCGATGAATCACCAAGCGCCGAATCCTGTGCAGCAGCCATCGGCTGCCGTAACGAAACCTCCGATCATGGGTAAAGTGGCCGTCAATATCGATGGGGTTATCTCCGAAGTAAGCGCAGACGGCAACAGCTTCAAGGTTGGCGACCTGTGGGTAACCGTGACGCCGGATACGGAACTGGGCATCGGAGGCGAGACGGCCGCCAAGCCATCGGAAGAGCTTCTGCAAAAAGAATTTAAAGTCGGCAACATCGTGTCCGGATATACGACGGAAGATGTAAGCACAGGCAAAGTGAATGCAACGCGCATCTACAACAATATGGCTCCGCAAAAATAAATCATGCGCGGGCTGCGTATAGACGGTCATTGATCATGGATAAGTAAGCGTCTAACACTAGGGCACCTTCATTGGAGGGTGCCTCTTCTAAACCGCCGATGGATGGCGGTTTTTTTTGTTGAAATTGCGGCGAATGGCTAATATGCGAACGCAGCATCCCGTCCCGTTTACCCGCAAAATCTAACGTTTGTTGACTGCGGTCTTATGTTTGTTATCTAGAATGGAGCGGGTAACATTCTTTACAATAACATCAACAGTTCAAATTGATACCGCTTCAAATGGTATAAGTACCATGTTCTGGGTATACATGCACACCAGAAATGAAAGCGCAAACAAATTACACGCTGACAAGCGGGAGGGGTGGCTGACATGGACACGAAGAGCGAGCGAAAGCGCCTGCGAACGCGTTGGCGTACACAGGATACCGAATTGACGCTGCTGGCCTTGCCGACGACCATCTGGTATATCTTGTTTTGCTTCTTGCCGATGTTCGGGGTCATTATTGCGTTCAAAAACTTTAAAATCTTCGGGGGCTTCCTAAGTAATATCATTCACAGCGAATGGTCCGGATTCAAAAATTTCGAGTTTCTGTTCAAGTCCAACGATGCTTGGGTCGTCATCCGCAATACGCTGGGCTACAATCTCATCTTCATTATTCTGGGTATCGCGGTGCCTGTCATCTTAGCGCTTATGGTTGGTCAGCTGCACAGCCGCAAGGCAAGCAAAGTGTATCAAACGATGATGTTCCTGCCGTATTTCCTGTCTTGGGTCGTCGTTTCCGCAGTCATGTGGGCGTTTCTAAGCTTTGATAAGGGTATTGCTAACCAATTCCTTACCGGTATGGGCAAGGATCCCGTGAACTGGTATATGGAGAAAGAATATTGGCCGTATTTCCTCGTCTTCATGAACATGTGGAAGGGACTTGGCTACGGCATGGTTGTCTATTTGGCGACCATCACCGGCATCGACAGCACGTATTACGAGGCTGCCGTAATCGACGGTGCCTCTAAGTGGCAGCAAGCACGCTTTATTACGCTGCCGCTCATGAAGTTTGTTATCGTCATGATGTTCATCTTGTCGGTCGGACGTATTTTCTACACGGATTTCGGTCTGTTCTTCCAGGTGCCGCGGGATTCCAATTCGCTGTTCACGGTCACGACCACCGTTGACGTTCTCGTATTCAAGCAGCTCAAGACCGCTACGGTAGGCATGGCGTCCGCTTCCGCTTTCGTACAATCCGTGCTGGGCTGCGCGACCATTCTGATCGCTAACTGGATCGTTCGCCGCGTAGATCCGGACAGCGCCATGATGTAAAGGAGGAGGCGGGATAGACAATGAAAGCTAATTATGAGCAGGGTCTGGACAAATTCAACCGGATAGGCAATGTGACGAACGTCATCTTCCATGCGATTTTTATACTGCTGGCGCTGGTCTGCTTGGTGCCCGTCCTTGTGGTACTGTCCGTATCGCTAACAAGTGAGGATTCCATCCGGCACACCGGATACCATATTATTCCTACGGCGCTCTCCGGAGAGGCTTACCGCTATATTGCCGAGCAAGGGACGATGATCTCGCGGGCGCTCGGCGTTTCCCTGCTTGTTACAATCGTCGGCACGGTGCTCGGCGTCATGCTCACCACATCGATGGGCTATGCGATCTCCCGGCCGAATTACAAGCTGAAAGGGCTGCTGACCTGGGTGGTTTTCATCCCGATGGTGTTCAACGGAGGCTTGGTGTCCAGCTACTATATCAACTCGAATCTGCTGGGCCTGAAGGATACGGTGTGGGCGCTGATTCTGCCGCTTGCGGTCTCCTCATTCAACGTCATTATTTGCAAAACGTTCTTCAGAAGCACGATTCCGGACGGTCTGATCGAATCCGCGGAAATCGACGGCGCGAGCCAGCTGCGCATCTTCTTCTCGATCGTGCTGCCGATTTCGCTGCCGGTGCTGGCGACCATCGGATTGTTCCTTTGCTTCTCCTACTGGAACGATTGGTTCCAATCCATGCTGTATATCAACGATCAGAAGCTGTATTCGCTGCAGGCGCTGCTGAACAGCTTGATGAGCAACGTGGACGCCTTGGCGAAGAACGCTTCGAGCATGGGCATCAGCTACGCGCAGCTTGTTGCTACGATGCCGAAGGAATCCGCCCGGATGGCCGTGGCCATCGTCATCGTCCTGCCTGTGGCCGCCGCCTACCCGTTCTTCCAGAAATATTTTATTTCCGGTCTGACGGTGGGCGCCGTGAAAGGGTAAAAGGTAACTGGAAAATAGACCTGGACGCCTCGGGTTTATTATATTCACCGTGCCAAACGGGCGGTGGAAGCTAATAATAGGGAGGAAATGCTTTATGAAAAAGACGAAGAAGCACCTGCTTGTACTCAGTACCGCTGCACTCCTGACATCCGGTCTTGCGGGCTGCGGGTCCTCGGACAACGCATCCACGAACAACAAGCCTGAGGGCAACAAGGCCGCTCAGACAGAAACGAACCAGCCGGCTCAGACAGAAACGAACCAGCCGGCTCAGACAGAGACGAATAAGCCTGCTGATTCGAGTAATGCGCCAACGCTTGTATGGTGGACGATCGGCGGACAAGTGCCTGCTAACTTCGACAAAGCGATCGCGGCGATGAACGACTACACGGCCGAGAAAATCGGCGTGAAAATCGACATCAAGGTAGCCAGCTGGGGCGAATGGGACACGAAGATTAACACGATCGTGAACACGGGCGAGCCTTTCGACATCATGTTTACGAACAATGGTAAATATAATCAGCAGGTGAACATGGGTGCCTTTGCCGACCTGACTGACTTAGTGCAAAGCGAATCGCCGGATCTCTACAAGCTCGTCCCGCAGAAGGTCTGGGACGGAACGAAGATCGATGGCAAAATCTACTCCGTACCTACGTATAAAGACTCGTCTTTGACGCAGTATTGGGTGTTCGACGACACGTACGTGCAGAAATACGGGATCGACACCAGCAGTATCAAGACGTTGAAAGACCTCGACAAACCGTTCCATGATATTAAGGCCGGCGAGGGGAAAAGCTTCTATCCGCTGCCGCTCACCCAAGGTGACGGATTTAATGGATTCTTCAATGGCTACGATGATATGACGCTCGGCCTGGCGCCGATTGGCGTGAAAGTCGACGATGCCTCCCGCAAAGTCGTCTCCGTGCTGGAGCAGCCGGACATCATGGACAACTTGAAGCTGCTGCACCAATGGTACAAAGACGGCATCATCAACCCGGATGCACCGACCAAAACCGAAGGGGACAAAGCCAAACCGTTCTTCAGCGCGCAGGCCTTCCCGGGCGCCGAAACAAACTGGCAGATTTCAGACGGCGTTGCGAAGTATGACATGTTCCAAATCTTCGGCCCGCTGTATACGACAAGCACGATTCAAGGCTCCTTGAACGCGATTTCCGCCAACTCGAAGTATAAGAAGGAAGCCCTGAAATATCTGCAGCTGGTCAACACCGATCCGAAGCTGCGCAATATGCTGGCCTTCGGCGAGCTGGGCGTCGACTATGACAACGTGAACGGCGAGAAGGTCATCGAGCGCAAATCGGATACGTGGCCGCTGGCTGCTTATACGCAAGGTACGTTCTTCGACCTGGCCGTTACCAAGGGTGCTCCAGAGGACCAGTGGGATCAGGTTCGCAAGCTGAACGATCAAGCAACCTCTTCGACCAGCCTGGGCTTTGCCCTCAACATCAGCAAGCTGGCCACCGAAGTAGCCAATACGAAGGCCGTATGGGACAAATACCGCTATGAACTGCTGACAGGCGCATCCGATCCGGAAACGATGGTTCCCAAGATCGTTGCGGAAATGAAGGCAGCCGGCATGGATGCCATTACGAAAGCCGCGCAAGAGCAAATCGACAGCTATTTCAAATAAGTCCTGCCTGTAAGCGACAGCCAGAAAGCCCGAACGGGGATTGCCGTTCGGGTTTTCTGTCACAAGGATTGCTTTTATCGACAACAACGTTATATGGTTGAGCAGTGGGAGCGACAAGAGCCTATTGCAAAGGAGACGCCGCATGTTTACATTTATGCAAATCAAGATTTATCGCGGCAAATTCATTGCATATGCGGTATTTGTAGTGTTCATCGGCCTGGCGCTCGGCGCGCTCACCTGCGCGGTGCTGCTGGATCAATGGGTGGGGAATTCGCGGAACGAGGCTGCCGGCGCGTACGCCCGGGTGGAAAACGCCCTTCAGAATGATTCCGACCGCATCGAAGCCTTCATGCAGCGGGTGTACTCCAACAGCGGGCTGGTGACCGACATTCGCTGTTTCCTCGGAAATAACGCGGAAGGCTACCTGACGAGCAGGCTGCAGAACAGTCACTATAACCGGCCTCTCGCCTCCTTTCCCGACGACATAAAATCCTTTCTGAGCAACGGGGGAAAAGGAGATATCACGCAAATCAGCTTGCATACGGAGCAAGAGGGCAATGTTGTGAGCTTTGACAGCAACGGGAATACAAGTTTTCAATTCCGCCTGCCGAACACGGATGAAACATTCCGAGAGACGATCGAGCAAGGATTTGTCTACCGCAAGAAGTTTTCGGATCCGAACCAAATCTCTCGCCAGCTGGGTGAATTCCGATTTCTAGTCAGCAGCGACCGGATTTTTAAGACGGTGCAAAATTACCATTTGGATGAAGCTGCGGCAGTCAGCCCATCCGGAGATGTGTACCTCATTGCCGGCCGCGGCGGCGCTACGGAGGAGCTGGTTCGCCGGGCGGTGGCCGATGGACGCACCCACGGCTTTCTATCCACGGGAGTTGTGGATCGTGCTTATTTTGTGATATTCAGCTCCACCGAGTTCGATTATCGGTTCGTCAGCATCGTGGATTTGGCCCCGTTGATCGGGCAAAAAGCGAACGTGCTGCTCATCGTGTTTCTCATTGTACTGGCTGCCATGATCAGCGTGCTGCTGCTCATCGTTTACAATCTGCGTGAGGATGCGAACTTCCTGCGGCGGATTATTATCTCCATTGGACGCGTGAAAACGGCGGATTTTACACTGGTTCACCCGTCTCGTTACCGGAGGAACGAATACGGCATGATCGCGAGGGAATTGGACGATATGATCCACCAGCTCGATCGACATATCCGCACGAATTATTTGCTCAAGCTCAAGCAGCAGGATACGGAGATGAAAGCGCTCCAACACCAAATAAACCCTCATTTTCTATATAATACGCTTGAAGTAATCCGTTCCTCGGCGCTGGTGAACAGTGCCGATTATACATCCGACGCCATCGCCACCTTAGGCGCATTGTACCGCGATATCGTGAAGAACGAGAATATTATTCCGCTCGGGAGCGAGCTGGACCTGCTTCTCAAATATTTGAAAATCATGGAGTTTAAGTATCCGGAACGATTCTGCTATCAGTTTAATGTGGAAACGGCGTTACTAGCCCTGCCCACCGTGAAATTCTGGCTGCAGCCGCTCGCGGAAAACTTCTTCGTGCATGGCTTCAACCCGGAGAGCGAGTACAACCTGCTGATCGTGAACGGCTGGGAGGAAGAAGGGCGCTTCGTGCTGGAAATCGCGGACAATGGCAACAAGATCTCCGAAGAGCGCTTATCCGAAATCAGGAATAAGCTCGCTAGAGGCGATGATGACTCGTCAGGCAGCATTGGCCTGCGTAACGTTTATACCCGGCTGCACTTTTTCTATGGCGGCGGTTTCTCCATGAAGATCGACAACAACGAGGAAGCCGGCGTTAAAATATCCGTGATCCTATCCAAGGAGGCTGCTAACGATGTACAAGCTATTGATCGTAGATGACGAGCCGCAGATTTTGGAGGGCGTGAAGCGAACGCTGGATTGGGAGAAATACGGCTTTGGCCGCATAGAGACAAGCGAAACGTATGAAGGTGCGATTTCAAAGGCGGTCGAGCTGCTGCCGGACCTTGCGATCTTCGATGTCTGTATCGGCAAGAAGCGGGGTTATGATGCGATTCACCAGCTCAATGAGCTGCGTCTTCCCGTGAAATACATTATGATGAGCGGCTATGGCGAATTTCTGTATGCGCTGGAGGCCATTCGCTGCGGGGCCAAGGACTATCTGCTCAAGCCGGTCGATCGTTCGAAGCTGCAGCAATTGGTGGAGAAGATTATCGTCGAAGATCTGCACGGCACGGTGGAAGGCGCGAATCGCGACGATCTGGACATCGACCCTGTGCTCGGCGTGCGCTACGACAGCTTATCCAAGCTGACCAACCGCATTCTGTTGATCGTTAAGGCCGAATATGCCCAGAATTTGAATTTGAAATCAGTTGCGGAACGATTCCGTATGAACGGAACCTACCTCGGGCAGCTGTTCCTCAAGGAGACGCAGAAGAAGTTTTCGGAATACGTGATGGCCTACCGGATGCTGCGCGCGAGGGAACGCATTCAATCTACGGACGAGAAGATTATCAGCATCGCGCTTTCCGTCGGCTATCCGAACCTGAACTATTTTTATTCGCATTTCCATGCGTATTTCGATAAATCGCCCTCGGATTTGCGGAGAAAGGAATAGCGCCGCCATGCGACAACAACGGAATCTATGGCGCCTCGCTGCATCCTTCGCGCTCGTCCTCTTGCTGACGCTGCCTGTTGCTGGATGCTTCTCTGCATCCGGTAATGACGAGAATGCCGCACTACCCGGCAATACGGTGAATTTGATCTACTACACGATCGGGGATCCCGACAAGGATCTTAAGATGGTCAACGACCGGATCAACGAGATCCTGGTTAAGAAAATCGGTGTTACCATCACCTACATCAAAGTGGGTTGGCAGGAGTATGAAGACCGGCTGAACACCCTCGTATCGGCAGGCACTCCGTTTGACATCGCCTTTGCCACGGAGTACACCACCCTTGCGCAGCGCGGCGCATGGCTGAGGCTGAACGATTATTTGTCCAATGTGGGGAAGGGCATGTATGACGCAATCGAGCCTATCTTCTGGCAGGGCGTGCGGATGGACGACGGCGGCATCTACGGCGTGCCAACGAATAAGGAAGTGGCCGTGCGCGACCAGTGGATGTACCCGGATATGCTCGTCAAGAAGTACCATATTGATATCTCGAAGTATACGACGCTGGCTTCCCTTGAACCGCTGTTCCGGATGATCAAGGAGAAGGAGCCGGCTTATCAGCCGATGGAGCTGGATAAGGACTCTCAGAACTTCTTCGCCTTGGACGGCTATGAATACGTATCGGAGAAAACGCTGCCGCTCATGGTGCGTGTGCTGGATCCCAGCTCCCCTGTTGTGAATATATTCGAAACGGAAGAAGCCCGGAAAGTGCTGGACATTCTTCGGCGCTACTACGTGAAGGGCTATATTAATGAGGACGCAGCCATGCGGGAAAGCCAAGGGCTGAAGCGGGGCGCGCAGGTATTCTGGAAAGCCGCAGGGGGCGGCCCGCTGTCGGAGAATAGCTGGAGCAAGGACCGCGGCTATAAGCTTGTGGCTTACCCGGTAACACCCGCTCTGATTACTACGGAATCCATGCGGGGAGGGGTCATGGCCGTCAGTGCGGATACGAAGCATCCCCTTGAGAGCGTCAAGTTTCTTAATCTGCTGAACACGGATCCCGAGGTGCGCAACTTGTTTAATTTCGGTATCGAGGGTGTGCACTACACGCTGGACCGTAACGGTCAGGTGGTGCCCAAATCGCCCACGGACAATAACGGAAAGCCGATTCCGGGCGCGCAGCCAAGCTATGGGGGCGTGCAGTACACCCAGGGCAATTGGTTTATCTTGAAGACCATGGGCGGGAAATTCCCGGATCCCTTGGACAAATGGGACCAGTTCCGTGCCAGCAACAGAGAAGCCGTCAATTCGAGCACGCTCGGCTTCACCCCCGACTTGTCCCGGATGCCCATCCAGATGCAGAATATCCAAATGGTCTGGGAGAAATACTTTCCCAGCCTGATGACCGGCAGCGTGAACGTGGATTCCGTGCTTCCGAAGTTCAATCAGGAGCTTCGGCAGGCGGGGATCGACGAGGTGCGGTCCGAAGTGCAGCGGCAGCTTAATGCCTGGCGGGCCGCCCATTCGTAGGACGATGGGACCATACGGGGGGAATAGGCTTCTTCGCGTGCTTCATCTAACGTAGTTAATGGATAGACGAAAGAAGGCACCCATGGGGGTGCCTTCTTTCGATTTTGCTGTATGGAACTAGCATCTACCCAATGTCATTATTTCAGCAAGCTTGCAATTAGTTTGGCACCTTCAGCCCGGGTCATCAATCCCTGCGGCACCAATTGATTATTTCCCCGGCCGCTGATCAAGCCGAGCTGTTGGGCTTTCGCTACCGCGTCCTGAGCCCAAGGACTGATGCTCGCGTGGTCCTCGAAGGAAGCAGGGCTTTCGGCGGTTATCTTCTTGCCCAGCTGCCATTCGTAGGCCCGAACGATCATGACGGCCATCTCTTCTCGCGTAATCTGCTCCGCAGGCGCGAATATTCCGCCGCTGCGTCCCGTCACAATGCCTGCTTCGTTCACGGCAATGACGGCATCCGCAAACCATTGCGAAGAATTGACATCCTTGAACTTGGATTCGCCTTGAGGGCTCAAACCGAGTGCTCTTGCAATCATGGCTGCGAATTCTGCTCTCGTCACAAGACCTTCCGGCACGAATGTCGTGTCGGTCACGCCGTTCACGATGTGCTTAGCCGCCATTTTAAGAATGACCTCGTTTGCCCAATGGTTCGGGCTGACGTCCGAGAAGGTTTTCTTGTATTCCAATACCGCATAAGAGCTGAAATGCGTAATCGTCACTGTCATTACTCCGTTGACAAGTGTACCGCCCGCATACTGGATCGTCCCGTCCTGCGCGATATAATAGACGCCGAGCAAGTCTGGATTCACATTCGGATCCACTTGGAACGTTAGGGTCAGCGGCTTCTTAAACGTCGTGACCGGTATGCTGGTGTTATCCTTCGTTAGGACAGATAAGCGGAAATCATAGACTTTGCTTCCGATGGTCACGACCGATCCGCTGCGACCGGATTGCTTGAGCAGATTTGCCGTATCTGCTTGAGATACCTTGGTCGCCGTGAAACGGATTTTGGCGCCATCCAGCTGATCATTCGGAATGAGTGCTTTGAGGCTCTCCAAGTTCGATTGATCGAAGGTGAGCGCCATCTTGTTATGGACGAAGGTGAGCGATTTCTTGCCAAGGAGATCGGCTGTCGTGACCGGCAGCAGCGCCGAATCCATCGAGTCCGGGATCTCAATCGAAACGTTTCCTTCGGTCGGTTTGGTCAAATCCGCATCCTTCACAATAAGCTCTGTTGGCGATGCGGGCGTTGTCGGCACGGTTTGTGCCGGCGGCGTCGGATCTGTTGGCGGCGGGTTCGTAGGAACCGTTGGCGTTTTATAGATCGTAAAGATCAGATCCCGTTCACCATTATTCTCTGCGCTCCACGTGACGCCTCCGTCGTGCGACACGGCTTCGAAACCGCCGGGATACGGATTGCCGTCGGCATAGGCGAACCCGTACTTGTTGTTCGTCGAGTTGTCGTCGACCGTGTTTGGCGATCGAAGCACGATTGCGTATTTTTTCGTCGTATCGAGGCCCGTTAGCCGCGGATAGATGGAATACGGCATCGGATCGCCCGGAATGTTATTTGAAGCCAGCGATGCTGTGAATAGCTTCTTGGATGGTTTGTTATCGGCGTCCAGCTCTACGATATCGATGTAGTAGTTATCCTTCGGAACGTCGTTTACGTAGCTCTCATAGAGGTAGAAATCCACCTTCGGCAAGCTGGTCGACGTGATCGAGAAGGTTTGCATCCGCTGCGTAGTCGCACGAATATCCGAATACTTCGAATACGATGCGGAGCTGTCATCCTGATCGATGATGTTTCCGGTATTGCCTGGTACGTTATAGATTTCAAACTCTCTAATCGACGGAAGGAACCGGTTCTTGTTCATATATAACCGGAGCTTCGAGGTCGTGACCGTCGGGAAATCAATGATGCGCTTGTCGCCCAGCGTGTAGCCTTTCGTGATGTCGACATACTTCGTGCCGTTCCAATACTGAAGCGTGTACGTCAAATTCGGGAAGTATTGATTGCCGCCGCCGTCTTCCTTAATGATGACGCGGTTGACATCCGTTTCGGCCTCCAAGTCGATCTCGAGCCATTGATCGTTCACTTGTCCGTCTGCCGCGCTCCAGCGCGTTCCTTCATCGCCATCTCTCGCATTCCATGCGGCATACCAATAATTATCGTATTCCGAGGATGCAGCAGCCGGTTTGTCGATCGCGAGATTCTCCGAGGGCTCCGGAAGCGAGGAGGCCGTTGTCGAGATCCGCAGAATGACAGACTCGCCTTTCTGCTGGGTCCGGGTGTAACTGCCTGTAAAGGTACCTAATTTCGTACCGCTATACAGCTCCGTAATGGTATAGGTCGCCGAAGGGCTTAGTCCGAGATCGGAGAACGTAACTGTGTTCGCTGCCGATTCGTTCAGGTTCCAGTTGGACATCCCAACGAGCTTATCGCCGTTATTATCCGTGGAGTAGATGACAGTCGGCGAATGCTCCAGCTTGTTGGTAATGTTCGTCATGGATACCGGTCTAGCCGCCTTGCCTTGCTTGGCGATATCGATTAACGCAGGGTTCAGGTAAGCATCGAAGCGATCCTCCGAGACGAACGGCATGTTGTCGCCGAGAATCAGGTGCCCGCCTTCCAAGAAGTCGATGGTCGATTTAAGACGGCTTTCGTTCAGCGGATATTTATAGAAGCCGTTTGCGATGTTCTCGGGAATTGCCATGTCAGGATCGTTGTACTGGTACAGCGTTCCGTTCGTCCACCAAGAGGCCGCAGCGTTCAGCGCCTGGCGCTCGATGCCCGAGTACAGGTTATTTTGGAGCGGGATGGTCGTGTCGATCCCCGATCTTCTGCCATGCGCATAGCCGGATGGAAGAAGCGGAGCGATGGACTCGTCGATGAAGATATCGCGATCGGCAGTAAGCAGCTCGTCGCGGGCAATTTGCATGCCGAGGCGGTAAGCCTGAATGCCGTTCATGTTCGGATCGAAGTGCTTGCCCTCGAACATGCCGAAGTCGAGAAAGTCCAGCTTGACGTAGTCGAAGCCCGTGCTCACGAAATAATAGTGCATCAAGTTTCGGATGAAGGCTTGACCGCCCGGATGGGTGGCGTCGACGATATACGTGTTCAAATACGTTTTGATCGGAACGCCGTTATCGTCCTTCAGCGCAATGTCGCCATAGGTATATTCCGGAGCGGCTGGAACGGGCTCGGACAGATCCCACCAGATGGCGAATGGAACCTCGTAGCCGCCTGCTTTCATGCCTTTGCTATGTACATAGTCGGCGTAGCTCTTGAAGTCTTCGCTCGTGCCGGTACCGGATGGACCCTTGAAGCAGCAATCCAAGTTCATGTACGTGTAGCCCAGGGATTTCAAATTGTCGGCAAAATAATCGACCATCGCATGCATGGACTCGTCGGTCGGCATGCCGTAGTAGGTGTAGTAGGTGTTGTAGCCCATAGGGACGCCATCGTTCCATGACAGCTTCGGATCTCCGATTGCATACGTGCTGCCGTATTGCTCTAAGCCATCGCGATAATCATCGTAGTATCCCAGGAAGAACAAGTCGGAGTCGACGGAAGTTCCGCTTTGCGTGCCGCCGGCGTTATAGACGGAGAAGCCCGTCAATGGACCGTTAGCAGCCGAAGCTTGTTTAAGAGACTCCATGCTCTTCCACTTAAACGTGGTGGCAGCTCCCCCGATAAAGCCATGCTTGTTCGTATTATCGAACATGGCGGCAACCCAATAGCTCGTTCCGTTGAAGGGAGACCATGTCGTCGTTAAACCTTGCGGACGATCGTAGCCGTTCTCGCTGTAGCCGAAGTCATTGACCGGAGCAACGCCGAAATCGGTGTTGTTGTTGTAGGGAGCGGTATAGATACGTTTATCTGCACCGTCGCCGATGTCCAGGTTATCCGCTGCCACCGGCTCCATGATGCTGATGGTCTGCGAGCTCGCATTATTCACGGTCATACTTACGAGGGCGAAAGGCTTGCCTTCGTAAATGGACAGATGGAGCACCATGCTCGCGCCAGAAGCAAGCGTGTTGGTAAGCGTCAGCATCTGACCTGTCCCATATTTATCGGTGCCGTCAGTGCCGACATTGGACCATTCCGCCGTTCTTGTGCCTGCGTCATACGAATTGAAGCGCGTCACCGCTTTAGTATCGGTGTCAACGGCGCTGTAATCGGAATAAAAGCCGCTCATGATGCGCGTCGCGCCGGCAGTGAAGTTACCTCTGCCCGTCGATAGGTCGTAATCGATCGTAAGTATGCCATTGGTCGCCGTAACGATCTCTCCGGTTTGCTCGATCGATACCGCCGAGCTGGATGCTGTCGCTGCGGCGAACGTCTTCGGTGCGCCGAAAGGCAGCAAGCTAGAAGCGAGTACAGCAGTTAAGGCGGCTGCTTTAAGCCAACGTTGTATCAATTAAATCCCCCCAAATCCTACATGTGAACGCTTACATGACACGCTCCGGAATCATTATAGTTCGGGATTACAGCTAGAGGAATTCAATAATATGTGCAAAACATGTCCAACTTTTTGGTTGAATTGGGAAATTGACGCGTCATGGCTGAAGCTATTGGATGAGTTCTTTAATATCGAATGGAAGATTGAGAAAATGGAAAACGTACATGCATGTCACGAATTACAGTCCATCATTTGCATGAGGGTAAACATCGCAAACTTTTAGTGATATACTTCCATTAAGTAAGAGAGGAGAGATTTTATGAAAACACTAGTGATCGTCGTTCATCCGAATATCGAGCAGTCCCGCATTAATAAATCGTGGATGCAGGCCTTGCAGGAGCAAAGCGAGGTTACCGTGCATCAGCTGTATCCCGCCTACCCCGACTTTAAGATCGACGCGGCGAAAGAGCAGGCGCTGCTGGAGGCGCATGACCGCGTGATCTTCCAATTCCCATTCTACTGGTATAGCTCGCCGGCATTGCTGAAGGAATGGTTCGATCGCGTGCTTGCCCATGGCTGGGCGTATGGACCTGGTGGCGATAAGCTGCACGGCAAAGAATGGGGAATCGCCATCTCGACGTCTGGACCTCAGATATCGTATCAACCGGATGGCCACAACCATTATACGCTGGATGACCTGACCAAGCCGTTCAAAGCGACGAGCAGCCACATCGGCACGACGTTTATTACGCCGTTTATTTTGAATGGGGTTACGCGTGTCAGCGACGAGGAGCTGGCTCAAAACACGCTTGATTATGTGAAGTTCGTGACATCCATGCAACCTGCATCTGTGTAAGAGGCAGGCAATGACAAAGCGTTCCCTTCGTGCCGATTAACTAGCGGCAGCGGGAACGCTTTTTTATTGGCGCTTAGAAGTGCCTTGCGAATATGACAAGTAGCACTTTAGGACTTTAACTTTTCAATTGATAGGTTAACTCGATAGTGGCCATATTTTAAGATGCGGTCAAGAAGTAATTCCATTTCTTCATTTGAGGCAGAGTGTGCGGTCAACAAAAAGGAGCATCCATCCCCACTGATCCGGTGTACTTCGGAAATCGCCTCTTCCGCATTGAAAAACGTATGAAATGCTGGATGATTGGCTGCATCCACAAAAACGTTAATAAATCCAGTCACAGGCTGTCCAAGTTTCGCCGTATTTGTCGCAATCGTATACTGTTCAATGATGCCCAAATCCTCTAACCTTCGAATACGATTTCCCACAGCCTGCCCAGTCATGTGTATTTCTTTACCAATTTCCTTCCATTGTATTCTTGAGTTTTCCCTTAATAAAGCCAATATCTTGAGATCCACATTATCAATCATCATTATTTAATCCTTTCATCATGAAACTTGGAAGCAGAAAACCGTTTCATCAACTTATTTTGTTTATTCGTAATCGTCTCTATGCTTAGTTATATCCTCTTATACCAACTTGTCGAGCAGCTATATTTATTTATAGCACAGAGGAGCAGGCAGGAATAAAAAATATTTTACACATTACTGATTAAAAGGAGGTTTGTTACATGGAAGCTATCTCTTTAATAAAAAGCAATTTTCAAGCGTATATTGATCAGGGAGTGACATTGGTCGAGTTCTGGGCACCTTCGTGTGAACACTGTAAGTTGCAATTGCCGATCATTGACGAATTGGTGGGAAAATTTAAGCATCAAGCTATAATTGCAAGGGTGAATGTCGATATTGAAAAGGAGTTGGAAGTTGAGTACGGTGTAACGAGTATCCCAACTTTGATCATATTCAAAGACGGATATCGTGTAGAGAAATTAGAAGGATTTCAAAGTCGGGATTCATTAATCCAAAAAGTAAAGCTATATACATCTATAGGGGATACTTGTTAAAAATATCCTAAGTTCTTCTCAAAGGCGGTTGATATCCTCAGGAGGTGCCTCCGAAAGTGGAATATTCGCTGACCGATGCGGGTGAGCAATTCTTCCGATTTTGGATAGCATGGTGGAATGGGGCAAGAAGTACGCTATGGGGAATAAGACGCGCTCATAATGTACGCGGAGACTTATTCGATTTTCGATTTTCGATATGCGACATTCGATAGGAGCAAGAGGCAGCCCTTGCACCTATTCGCGCAGTGACCGCCGCAGACGATAAAATGATAACCCAGTACCGGTCCGGTACTGGGTTTGCTGCATGTAGCTAAGCCGAACGCGTGAGCTGCACACGAACAGGTTTGATTTTGTGAAAACCGGCATGGTAAGTTTAAGGGGCCATTATTAATGGAATCAATCACGATGAGCACGATGGAGGTGAGCGCATGAACCCAACCAAACGAAGCCCGGAAACGAGGAACCCTTTACTTCATATGCCTTCATCCGCCGGCAGTGCGGAGAGCGACGGCGTGCAGTGGAACCCGGTGTTATGGAAATGGGTGTTCGGGCTGAAGCTCGCCCTGGATGCGGCGCTGACCGGCATTTTTTATTTCGAATATTCGATTGCGCTGTTTTGGAGAGTCAGCTTCATCCTCTTCTCGCTCGCCGCGTTTCTGGTCGTGAACCGGTTCTACGTGAAGACAAGCAAGCGGCGAAACTGGCTGTTTCAGCTGCTCATCATCGATTTCCTGGTGTCGGCCTCCTACGGGTATGTCTACATCGGAGGAGAGTTTCCTAACCATCTCTTTATCGGAATTACGGCGCTGGCCATTCTCATGTTCGTAAGGAATACCCGGGTGCTCGTCTTGACTTGCCTGCTGCTGCTCATTCTTTACGTCATTACGATGGGCAGCATCGAATGGTATTTATATCGAAAATTTGACGAAATCAGCTATTTTACAACCGGTTCGTTTATTGTTTTCGCCGGTATTGTGGGTGTGTTAATTAATTTCTACCGGAGCGCGCGCAAAGATACGGTGCGGCTGTATGGGCAATTGCAGCAATCCCATGAGCAGCTGCAGGCTTACGCGCTTCAAACCGAAGAGTGGGCGGCAGCCAGGGAACGGGTTCGAATCGCAAGGGACATTCACGATACGGTAGGTCACAAGCTGACGGCGCTGCTGGTTCAAATGCAGGCGGCTCGCAAGCTGAGCAGGCGGGATCCGCAGCGCAGCGAGGAAACGTATTTGATCTGCGAGGAGTTAATTCGGTCTTCGCTGCAAGAAATCCGGCTTTCGGTCAGGGCGATCCGGGAGGAACCAGTTCAGTCGACGTCCTTGCAGGACAGGCTGGAACAGCTTGCGCAGGAGTTCACCCGATTAGCAGAGGTGCAGACGACCGTAGAGGTGAAGGGCAGCCCCGTCGCATTGTCGGGTGAGCTTCAATTGACGGCTTACCGCATGGTGCAGGAATCGCTGACGAATGCCCAGAAGCACGGACATGCGAAGAAGGCCGCGATCGTGCTGGCGTACACCGACGAAGAATTGACGCTCCGCATCAGCAATGACGGAGAGGTACCCGAAGAGGTCAAGCCGGGCTTCGGATTAATCAATTTACAAGAACGAGCAAGAGAGTGGAACGGGGACGTGCAGGTTAAGCATGATCGGCGCACGGGCTTTGCGGTTGAAATCAACCTCCCGTATTCCGCGGCAGAAATGGGGAGATAGCAGATGAGGATTCTAGTGGTGGACGATCAACGGCTCATGCGCGAAGGGCTTGCGACCATTATCGGCTTGGAAGCGGGCATGGAAGTCGTGGGCACGGCAGTGGACGGGCGGGATGCTTATTCCCAGGTCGTTGAGCTGCATCCGGATGTGGTGCTGATGGATATTCGTATGCCGGGCATGGATGGGTTGGAAGGCTCGGAATTGATTCTTAAGCATTTTCCGGAAACGAAGATACTCATTCTGACGACGTTCGATGACGCGGATTTGATTATGCAGGTGCTTGAGAAGGGCGTTCATGGTTATCTGCTGAAGGATCTGCCGTCAGAGGCGATCGTAAGCGCCATACAAACGGTATACAACGGAGGCACGGTGCTTCAGCCCGACATCACGGCGATGCTGCTTGGCGAAATGAAGAAAATGTCAGAATGGAATCCGGATAAATCGCACATGGTAAACAAAGAAGAGCCGGACGGCTTGGCCTTGTTGACCGAACGGGAGAGGGAAGTTCTCGCCCTGCTGGGTCAGGGCTTGAATAACAAGGAAATCGCGGAATCCCTGTCGATTACGGAGGGTACGGTGAAGAACCATGTATCCAATCTGATCGCCAAGCTCGGACTGCGTGACCGGACGCAGGCGGCTGTATTTTCAGTTCGCCATTCCAGTTAAATCGAAGGCATTACTTTTGGCATAGCGCATGAGAAAAGTCATGCCCAGCGGCCGAATGTAATGCCTTTTTTGCTGCGCACGCATGACCTTCAACAGATTTGTTTGCCCGCGATTCTTGGTAAGATCAAAAGGCAAGAAAGCAGACGAGGCTGCGCGGCGCATCGCAGGATAAGCGAGGTCGGCTGCCGGTGCGATTATTTTCGTTAGAGGGAGAGTGAACGTAATGGAAGAAAGAAAAACCAGCTTGAAGTTGCGGATCGTAATTGTGACTCTTCTCGTAGTGTTGGCCGTAGGTTCTTTTTATGAAATCAATTGTTTCTTGAACTACTAAGCGCATAGGCGCATCTGAAGCGGACCCCGCGGAGGTGAAGGGAAATGAAACTGAAACTATATATGCTGACCGCTGCGTTGGCGGCTGCAATCTTGTTTGTAAGCTATACTGCGTTTCAGCAGGACGGAATCGTGGAGGCGAAAGGGGTCATGAATCGGGCTGCAGACGATTCGAAGGTTACGTACGAAACCGCTGTGTTTGCCGGAGGCTGTTTTTGGATGGTAGAAGCGCCTTTCGAGAAGCTGGACGGCGTCTCGAGCGTGGTTACGGGATATACGGGCGGGCATACGGACGAACCGACCTATAAGGAAGTGTCTACCGGAACGACGGGGCATCTCGAAGCGGTGCAGGTTCGTTACGATCCGAACCGGATTACGTACGACCAGCTGCTGCAAGTGTTCTGGAGAAACACGGATCCGACGGATGCAGCCGGTCAATTCGCCGACCGCGGCCAAGAGTACCGTTCGGTTATCTTCTATGGCAGCCATGAGCAGCAGCAGCTCGCGGAAGCATCCAAGGCGGCGCTGGCTGCACGGGGCAAGTTCGACAAGCCGCTTGTGACTGAGATTTTACCCGCGCCCGCGTTTTACCAAGCGGAGGCCGAGCATCAAGACTTTTACAGAACGAATCCCATCAGCTACAAGCTTAATGAGATCGATTCCGGCCGGGATGCGTTTCTGAATAACGTGTGGGGAGATGATCGCGAAGTGAAGCCAATTGAGAACCGTTATACCGATTTCAACAAAGAAGAGCGGCTGAAGTCGCTGACGAAGCTTCAATACGACGTTACGCAGCGCGGGCAGGACGAGCCGCCGTTCCGGAACGAATACTGGGATAACACGGCGGAAGGCATTTACGTCGATATCGTTTCGGGCGAGCCTTTATTCAGCTCCAACGATCAATACGATGCGGGAACCGGCTGGGCCAGCTTTACGCGGCCGCTAGTGCCTGAAGCCGTGGTGTATAAGGAAGTCGGCAATTTATTCTCGGTCGAAACGCTGGTTAAGAGCCGCTATGCGGATTCCACCCTCGGCCATCTGTTTCATGACGGACCGGAGCCGACCGGATTGCGATACTGCACCAACTCTGCTGCGCTGCGGTTTATACCGAAGGATCAGCTTGCGGACCAAGGCTACGGAAGCTATGCCAAAGCTTTTGACCAGAATGGAAAAGCATAAGAAGTATAATGGGAACCAGATAAAGAAGACAAGGAGCTCCTATGGAAGGGGCTCCTTGATTTTTGTCGTTCACCCTATGACACAGCTAGGTACCCAGACATTGAACCGGATAGGTCTTGGGATTATAGGCGGACGATCAATTTCCTGCCTATCGGCTCTTTGCATGCAGAAATTCAGTTAAGAGCTAGCCGGCGTGCCTGCGATCGATGAGCAAGCAGAAGATGCCCAGAAGCAGTGCCAACCCGACCAGTATGGAGCCGACCCAAGGAAGAGCCGTAAGCGACAGATGCGTAATGACAAGGCCGCCGATGAAAGCACCGGTTGCATTGCCCAAGTTGCCGGCTGAATGGCTCGTGGTCGAGGCTAGAGCCGGCGCCGATTTGGCGAGACTCATAATGCGCACCTGCATCCCCGGGAAGACCGCGAACGAAGCGGCGCCCCACAAGAAGATCGTTACGACAGCGGTAATCGGGTTGTGGACCGTGAAGGTAAACAGGGCAAGGATGACGCAGATAATCAAATAAAGGCCAAGAATCGTGGGCATCAGCTTCCAATCCGCAAGCTTGCCGCCAATCATATTGCCGAGCGTTACGCCGCAGCCGAAGAGGACGAGAATCCAAGTCACGCTGTGCTCGGCAAATCCGGTCACCTGTACGAGCAATGGAGCAATGTACGTAAAGATCGCGAACAAGCCCGCGTTGCCGAGCACCGCGATGACCAGGAACAGCTGAAGCCTAGGATTGGCCAGCGCGGCAAGCTGCTGCATGATACCGACCGGTTTCTCCTGCTTCAGCTTCGGAATAAAGATCAAGATGCCGATCAACGTCGCGATGCCCATCAGCGCGATCGTGGCGAACGAGGCTCGCCATCCCATATGCTGGCCGATGAAGGTGCCAAGCGGAACGCCGATAATATTGGCGATCGTCAGGCCGGCCATCATCATCGAGACGGCCCCGGCCCGTTTATCCGGGGCAACCAGGCTGGAGGCGATCACGGCTCCGACGCCGAAGAACGTGCCGTGCGTCAGCGCCGTCAGCATCCGCGCGCCCATGAGGACGGCATAATTCGGCGCGATGACGGAGATCGAGTTGCCAAGAATGAAGAGTCCCATCAAGAAAGCGAGCAGACGCTTCTGGGGAATTCGGTGCGTCAGCATCGTTAGAATCGGCGCGCCTACCGCGACGCCGAGCGCGTACATCGTAATGAGCTGTCCTGCGGCCGAGATGCTGACATTCAAATCTTCGGCGACATTCGGAAGGATGCCCATAATGACGAATTCAGTCATGCCGATCGCGAATGCGCCGACGGTCAAAGAGAGCAGCGGGAGGGAGGAGGTTTTCTGGACGGCCGCCTTCCCGCTGGCAGCTTGTGTTATTGCCATGATGTTTGTTTCACCTTTCAGTTGTGCGTCATAAAGCATGAGTCGATTGTGTCGTATCGACCTTGTGCAGCCATCTACCTATTTTGTTGGTTTCGGTGCGAGGAATCAAGGACTTTTGGCAAAATGCTAAATAAACTTTATATTGGCTTGTTTTGGCTTATGCCGTAACGGTAACCGTATAGCTGTGGTCGGCGGTATGGGACAGCCCGTCGGTCGCCCGCACCTCGAACGTATAGGTGCCGGCAAGCGTGGGCGTCCCGCTGAAATCGCCGTCCGAGGTCACTTCGGTGCCCGGGGGCAGCGCGCCGCATACGACGTCATAGGTGACCGTCCCCGCAGCGTCCGGAAGCTTATCGAGAGAGCCGGCGAACGGTTCTCCCCGCGTCAAAGGGCCGAACGTGGTTGGCAGCAGCATTGGCTCCGGCTTGATATCGACGTATTCGGGCGGCGATTCCGCCGCGTGAAGGGCGTCAGCCTGCGGGCCGTCCACCAGCCCGGGTCTGGCGGCGAACGAGGAGCCTTGGGAACCCTCGTTAAACGTCGCATGCACCACTTGGCCTTGGCCCTGCACGGCTGCCGGCGCATATAGAATCAAGTGCCCGATGGAAGCAGGCTCGTCAAGGTCAATAATCGCTTGGCTGCGCAATGTTACCTCTTCTATAGTCGTCTCGCCACTAACGGCGATTCGAATGATACCGTCCGGCTTATCGATAAACATCTGGCCGATCGCGGATTTTTGCAGCGTAAGGCCGTGCGATCCCGAGCCTCCGCTGTGTACGATCGTTTGGCCGGATACCCGTACATGGTCAAGATCCACATCGCCTTCGCCGATGGCATTCGATAAGATCAGGCTGCCGTGCACATTCATGTTCCGCAGCAGCACCCCGGGAGCGGATATCGTTATCGTACCGTATAAGGTTTGGACACCGGATTCGGGGCCGTATGAACCGGCAGCCCGAATGTTCTTATCGCCCACGATTCCCGTCTTCGAGGCAGCGCGGATCATAGCAGCGGCGCCTGCCCTCGTCAGAGGCTCGGCCGGGTTGAACCTTCCCTCCGTGTCGGCGCTTACAATGCCGAGCTTGAATAAAGCCGCTGCCGCACCTCGCTGCGCGCCGGGAATGGCCGATGCATCCTTGAAGGCGGATACGTCCTCGTCCGTCAGGTCAAGATGAAGCAGTCTCGCCGCCATGAGCGCGGCATCGCCGCGGGTAACCGTCCCGCTGGGCCGCATCGTTCCGTCCTCGAAACCGCATACATACCCGGCTGCAGCAGCAATCGCAAAATCCGCGTAATACCAATCTGCCGGCGCAAGATCCGGATAAGAGAGCGGAGCCGCATCCGTTAAGCCGAAGGCTCGGTTCAGCAAGGCCAGAAATTCTGCGCGCGAGATGATTTTGCCTAATCGATAGGTGCCGTCGGGGTATCCGTGAAGCCAGCCGTCAGCGATTCCAGCTTCCTGTGAGTTTGGCGTCGATGGAAGGCTGGCGTCTTCATGTCCGTCTGCCGGTGCTGCATAGCCGGCTGCGGCAGGGGTCAGCATGATACAGACGAGCAGAAGTGTCTTTTTCATCGTGGTTCCTCCCAAAAGCCTCACCGCTCCCTCAGTAGGATGTCCTGAATTCCATTGTACGGAATTCGTCCTGCAGTAGCTGTCGAAAGGAAGAAGCGGCGAAATCAATCGCAGCATGATGGCGGATGGGCTAGGGAGTTCGACTGTATTCCTTTTGCAGCGAAGCTGTAGGGGATTCATCCCGCCGCCTTCTATGCGTATAAGATGCTGCTGATTCTGACCCGGATGCAGGCAGATGGGAGGACTTGGGGGCTGCAGCGAGAATATATACAGGGTCTTATTCATTTTTCGCGGAGGTGGAATATGAAAGCGCTTTTTATCGGAGGAACGGGAATTATCAGTTCGGCAATCACCAAGCAGTTGTCGGAGAGCGGCTGCGAGCTGTATGTGCTGAATCGAGGCAGGCGCAATGAGAGCTTGCCGGCAAACGTCAAGGTCATTCAAGCAGACATTAACGACGAAGCCCATGTTGCAGCGCTCATCGAAGACCTGTCATTTGACGTTGTCGCGGATTTTATCGCCTTCCAGCCCGCGCAGCTGGAACGGGATTATCGGTTGTTTGCAGGCAAAACGAAGCAGTTTATGTTCATCAGCTCGGCTTCCGCCTACCAGAAGCCGCTGTCCGATTACCGGGTAACCGAGAGCACCCCGCTCGCGAATCCTTACTGGGAGTACTCCAGAAACAAGATTGCGTGCGAAGAATATTTGATCAAGCAGTACCGGGAGCATCAATTCCCGATTACGATTGTACGGCCGAGTCACACGTACGACGAGCGCTCGATCCCGCTAGGCGTGCACGGCAGGAAAGGATCGTGGCAGGTCGCCAAGCGAATGCTGGAAAACAAACCGGTCATCATTCACGGCGACGGCACCTCGCTCTGGACAATGACGAAGAACAGCGACTTCGCCAAAGGCTTCATCGGCCTAATGGGCAACATCCATGCGATCGGCGAATCGGTCCATATTACGTCGGATGAGTCGGTGACGTGGAACCAGATTTACGAGGCAATTGCAGATGCGCTAGGCGTTAAGCTGCGGGCGGTACATGTCTCCTCTGCCTTTCTGGCGGCATGCAGCCAAGAGGATTATACGGGCGGCTTGATCGGAGATAAGGCGAATTCCGTCGTATTCGACAATGCCAAGCTGAAGAGGCTCGTTCCCGATTTTGTCGCGACGACGCGCTTTGACCAAGGCATTAAGCAGACGGTGCAGCATATTCTGGCGCACCCGGAATATCAGGTGGAGGATCCGGAATTCGACCAATGGTGCGATAAGGTCATCCATGCGTTGGATACGGCGGTGGCGGCAGTCAAGGGATAAATTTTAGCCGAGGTTAGTGTTCAGCTACGCACTGCATGAGTAGCACAGAAACAAATAACCCTCCTGCAAGATACATCTTGCGGTGGGTTATTTGCAATGCGCATGTACGTGCAGCATAGAAATTCATGAATGATCAGAAACTACCAGGAGTACATTCAAAATCAAGCAGATGGAGGTTTCCATTCATGTTTATGCGAAGAAATACCGTGAAGAAGTCTCCGCCGCGAAGAAGTCAGGTTCGCATCTTGTTCATGGGGTCCAGCTGTCCGATCATGCGAGGAAGCTGACCCATCGATTGTACGGCCCCATAAGACAGATCCGCCTCGGCTGCAAGACCCGGTGCGGGTCTGTTTGCTGTGAAGCTGCAGCCGCAAAGCCTTCGTCAGGCAGCGGATGAGATAGTCCAATGTTCGGAGATATACGCAATTGAGAGCATCATAGGAACCATCTTTGCTAGATGGATAACGCCCCGTTTAGACAGGAGAAGCGGCAGTCGGGCATTAAACCTACAAATTAATCCAATTTACTCATTCGTAATGAGCGGGTGCGCTGTCATTCATCGACAAAATAGTAGAAATCGTTTACAATATTTGTGCAAAGGATCAATAGAAAATGAGTAGGCATTCATGCAGCAGTCAGCCAAAATGGGGGCTTAATAGTGAGTTTAATGGAGAAACCAGAATTTATCGTGCAGTCGAATTTATTTTGCAAAGACATCGGCATGGATCCTAAAGTGATTCCATTTCCCCAGAAGATTCTATCCCCGGCTGAATTAAAGCATAGGAGGGAAGAGTACGACGAAATTCTGTCAGTCGTAAGCTTCTTTGGCGAGAAGATCCTTCATTTTCTAAAAGGAACGCCCCTGCTGTTGTCCGTCTCCGACGACAATGGCTTCGTTCTGCATATGATGGGCGACGAAATGATCCGGAAGACCGTCAGCGATCTTGGAATCCGTGCAGGCATTCAATTTACGGAATCGATCATGGGAACGAATGTGGTCAATCTATCGTTAAAATACAACCAGTCTCCAATTCAGCTGATCGGCGATGACCATTTTCATGAGTACTTGCACGGCAGCGCATGCTATGCGGTCGCTTTCCGGTATACCGACATTAACGATCTTCTCGGAAGCGTCAGCATCATGACAGCCAAGGAGTTTCAGAATCCCATGATGATGACGATGCTGGCGACGACAGTAGACTCCATTGAACGGGAATTGCTGCTGCGCAAGCAGAACCGCAAGCTGAATATTTTGAACCAAATCATTACGGATAATACGCGAAACGGAATTATCTTGACGAACAGGTGGGGTGAAATTACCTCCTTCAACCAGTACGCCGAGTTGTTTACGGGCAAGTCCAAGGAAGAGATGCTGGGCACGAACGTGCAGCAGCTGGCCTCCATGGGCGAGTATATCTACGAAGCAATCAACAACGGGTCCACTTACGAGGACATTCAAATTACATTCGAGCATAGCGCGACGGAAGAACGGCAGGTAGGGTTGTTCGACGCTTATCCGCTCTTCGATGAGAAGAAGAAGCTGCTGGGCGCTTTCGGGCAGTTCAGAAGCATTACGGAGCGCGTGATTGCGGAAGAGAAATACAATTATTTGGCTAATCATGACGACTTGACCAAGCTTCCCAACCGTCGCTTCTATATGGACAAGGTTCCTCACTTGCTGCAGCACGCAAGCTCAACAGGAGATCAGGTCGCGATCGTATGCTTGGACCTCGACCGTTTCAAAATCATTAACGATACGCTGGGTCATTCCAGCGGGGATTTGCTCCTGGTCATGGTTGCGGAGCGGCTTAAGGAAATTCTCGAAGACGGCGAGTTCGTAGCGAGAATGGGAGGCGACGAATTCATGTTCGTCTTCAACAATGCGGGCTGCCAGGAAGTCGTGCTTGAACGGGTTAAGAGGATCCTTCAGATTTTCAAGGAGCCGTTTAACCTCGATGGCTATGAATTTCATCTGACAGCAAGCGCAGGCATATCCATCTACCCCAAGGACGGGCATGACCTTGAACATCTCATGATCACGGCGGATACGGCGATGTATAGTGCCAAGAAACGCGGCTTGAACATGTCTGCCCTATACTCCCCGGAAATGAATATTACGACCCGCGAGAAGATTGTACTTGAGAGCTCACTGAGGAAGGCGATCGAGAACAACGAATTCCTGCTGTATTACCAGCCACAAGTTAACATTCGAAGCGGAGAGCTTAAAGGCGTGGAAGCATTGGTACGCTGGATGCACCCTACGAAAGGACTGATTCCGCCCAACGATTTCATTCCCATTGCAGAAGAGACGGGGCTTATCAACCAGATCGACCGCTGGGTGCTGCGTACCGCCTGCGAGCAGAACAAGAAGTGGCAGGAACAGGGGCTTCCCCCGTTCCGCGTATCTGTTAACTTGTCCTCGCAGGAATTTCTGGATGATGCTCTCGTTGATGTCGTCAAAGACGTGCTGCGTGATACAGAGCTGGAGCCGAAATACTTGGATCTCGAAATTACAGAGACCATGACCATGAATGTCGACCATGCGATTCCCATGCTGCGCAAGCTGCACGCCTTGGGCATTCAAATCAGCATGGATGATTTCGGGACAGGCTACAGCTCGCTCAACTACTTGAAGAACTTTTCGATTAATCGGCTTAAAATCGATCAAAGCTTCGTACGGGACATCTCCAAGGGTTCGAACGGGATGAACATTGTCAGCATCATTATTGCAATGGCCCGCAGCATGAATCTGGAAGTGGTTGCCGAGGGCGTGGAAGAGAAAGAACAGCTGCGCTTCCTTCAGATTCAAAAATGCAACGAGGTTCAAGGTTATTATTTTAGTCCTCCCATCCCAGCAGAAGAGTTCGAGGCGTCATACGCCGATCTCATATCCAGAATAAAGAAGCTGTATTGATCATCTATAGGGGGATTAAATTCTTATGCCATCCGTAAGCCGTATTCTTGCTAAGCACTTATCAAAATGGGGCGTCACCCATGTGTTTGGAATACCAGGTAAGCCAATAACTCCGCTTATACTCGAGATGGATAATGAAGGCATAACATTTGTGCTCAGCAAGCATGAGGAAGGGGCCGGTCTTGAAGCGGCAGGGTATGCCCTGGCTCGAGGCGGCCTTGGCGCAGCCATCGGAACGGCCGGACCCGGCGGCATCAACATGCTGACCGCCGCGGGACAAGCGCTGTACACGGGCGTTCCTGTACTGTTTGTGACGGGCTCGCCGCCGATCGGCGAAATCGGCAAAGTTCTGGGTCAAGACAGCACGATGTTCGGCACGGATTTGGTGAAAATGTTCGAGCCCGTGACGAAATTCAGCGCGCGCATCGACCGCGGCGGGCTGCTCCGTCCTTATCTGGAGCATGCCATCGAGCAGGCGATGACCGGCGTCCGAGGTCCGGTTCATCTGTGTATCCCGCTTGATGTCCTGTCCGAGCAAATTGATGACTTCGATTTAGACTTCCCAGATCATTACCCCACGACCGAAGCTTCAAATCTGGATCATGTCGCTTCCCTTCTGGCTGAAGCCAAGCAACCCTTACTCTTACTCGGCGCCGCGATGCATGCGCAGGATGCGTATCAAGAAATTGAAGCCTTTGCCGTGAAATGGTCGATTCCGGTGGTCACTACACCCGGCGGGAAAGGCGTGTTCCGCTCCAACCATCCACTCCACTTGGGACCTTACGGACTTGGCGGCAACGCGCTTGCAGAGGCTTACCTGAACGAGGGCGTTGACCTTCTGATCGTTGCTGGAAGCCAGCTAAGCGATCTGGAGATTCCCGGCATCAACGCCGCCAATTATCCGAAGCATGTCATTCATTTTGATTACGAAGCCCGTTTCATCGGCAAGTCTTTGCCGGTTCCGACGACGCCGGTCCTTGGTAATATCCGAAGCAACCTGCGGTCGCTCTTGAAATTCGCGGATGTCCGGACAGCTCCGAGACAGATTCCCGATGTGATCGAGTATGAGCCGAGCCATGACGATTCTCCCTATCTCTATGGTAAGCAGGTCATGGAGATTCTAAGAGAAGAACTGCCGGCGGACACGCTGATGTACGGAGATGCGGGCAGCCACTCCTTCTACGCGATTAAGTATTACGACATCCTGGAGCCTGGGACGTTTTATTTTGAAGAGGTGTACGCTACGATGGGGCGGGGGATCGGCTATGCGGTCGGTGCCAAGTTCGGCGTTCCGGATCGAACGGTCGTATGTCTCACGGGCGATGGCTGCATGTTCATGAACGGTACGGAGGTATCGACGTCAGTCAATTACGATGCACCTGTCATCTTCCTAATTGCGAACAATGAGAGTATCGACATGGTCGATAAAGGGATGGCCCGGCATTTGGGACGTGCGGTAGGAACGACTTACAAGGTACCGCTTAACGGAGCCAAATTCGGCGAGGCGCTCGGCGCAAGGGGCTACCGCTGCACGACTGGTGAAGAGCTGACGCATGCGGTGCGGGATGCCCTGCAATCCAATGAAACCTGTGTCATTGACATCATCATGGATCCGAAGGAAATTCCCCCGACGATGAAACGGGGTTAAGGAGGCACATATGAATCCAAAGGCAAGCAATCAAGAACGGTACGAGACGGGCATTCGTACGCTGCAGACGATGGTCGGGGACCAAGGCGTTAAGATGATCAAGCAAATGGGGGAGTTCTTCCCGGATTTCGGTCATACACTGGTCGCTTTCGGATTTGGCGATCTCTATTCGAGAGATGTGTTGGACCTGAGGGAGAGGGAGATGATTACGATTACGTCTCTCATTACGCAGGGGGCGATTGAGCAGCTGCCGTTTCATCTTCACGCGGCACTTAATGTCGGGATGAAGCCGGAAGAGATTCTGGAGATTATTCTGCACTGCGGCGGCTATGCCGGATTTCCTAAAGCCTGCGGAGCACTTAACGCAGCGCAGAAGGTATTCGCGGAGCGGGGACTTACTCCGGTTGCGCTATAAGCGGCGGATGCGGCTGTGCTGAAGGATCGGGCCACAAGGTATCCGGTCCTTCTTTCTATCCTCAGCATGCACACATGCAAAACCCGGATAAGCAGACGCTTATCCGGGTTTTTTTGCTTAATAGAATGGGTGTTTTGGCGGATCTCCGCTTATAAAATAAACCTTGGACAGCCCGCGGAGCGCATTCTATACTGGAGTTAATCTTTCCCAATATGAGGTGAAACGTATGTCAATCGTAATCGTTCGAAGTAGATAGCTGCCGGGCTGGGTCAAACGCGTACCAGCCGCCAAGGGGGGATTCTGCCCTCTCGGCCACATGACTATTGAAGAACGGTTCTGAGTTGGCACTTTCATTTTAGGAGAGGTTGAGTGAACAGATGAGAGAATCGGAATATAGAAGCTTTTATGATTGGGTCGGTGCCGTCAACGGGTGGGACTTCAGCAGCGTCAGATGCAGGTCTGAAGGAGCAGCGTGGGACTTCTATCGTGAAGTCGCAGATCGGTGCAGGAAGACGGACGTGCTGCTGGATATCGGTACGGGCGGAGGAGAGAAGCTGCTCGGTCTCGCGGGCTATGCGCGGCAGCTCATCGGCATCGATCAATCGGCAGGCATGATCGAGACGGCGCGCGCCAATGCGGCGCACGCCGGGATAACGAACGTAAGCATGCTGCAGATGGCCGCGGAGAAACTCGAACTGCCGGATGCCTGCGTTCATGTGATTGCATGCCGTCACGCGCCGTTCGACGCGCATGAAGCATTCCGTGTGCTGTCGGCCGGCGGACAATTTCTGACGCAGCAGGTGGGCGAGCGGGATAAGCATAACCTTGCCGAAGCTTTCGGCAGGGGACAGCATACGGCGCCGGACGGCACGCTGATGCGCCGCTATCTTGCGGAGCTGAGCGATGCGGGCTTCCGTGACGTGCAGGCGTCCGAGTACGATGCGGAGGAATATTATGAGCGGCCCGAAGATCTCGTGTTTTTATTGAAGCATACGCCAATCATCCCGCATTTCGGCGAACGGGATGGCGATTTTGCTATTCTGGAGCGTTTCATCGCGGACAATCGGACCCCAATAGGCATCCGAACGAATGCGAAGCGCTTCATGATAACGGCAAGCAAGTAAGGCAAACAAACAGCGAGGTGCAGGGGTTTGATGAAGAGAAGAAGCTGGTGGCTGCTCGTGATCGTGTCCCTGGGCGTGATGATTCCGTTCGCGGCGCCGTATTTCACGTTTAACCCTGCGAACAGCCGCGTGTCGAACACGCCAGGCAGCCTGCAGTTCCCGCTGCTCGTTGCGCATATTGGCTTCGCGTTCATCGCGCTGGTGGCAGGCTTGCTGCAATTCAGCGACCGGCTGCGGGCGCAGCGGCCCAAGCTGCATCGGTCTCTTGGCCGGGTCTATGTCGGCAGCGTATTCGTGAGCAGTCTGCTCGCGCTTGGCATCGTCGGCGATATCGATAATTTCCCGAAGGCGGTCAGCTTCTTGGCGCTGTCGCTGTTCTGGCTGTTCACGACCTGGCAAGGCTACCGGAGCGCGGTCCGCCGGAATTTCACTGAGCACCGGAAATGGATGATTCGCAGCTTCGGCATCACGCTCGTCGCCGTAAGCGGGCGCCTGCTCGTTCCCTTCCTGCTGCTGGCTTACGCGCTGCTGCACGGCTTCTCGCTGCCGGCTGGCAGGGAGGGGATGGTGGAGGACGTGCTGAACGTCAATATATGGGCCGGACTCCTCGTTAATTTCATGCTGGTGGAATGGGTGATTCTGAAGCGAAAGTAAGCAAGGTGCAAGAATCGGTATAGAACGAGATAAGAAAGGAGCCGCCCTGGGTCATTGACCTGGGGCGGCTCCTTTGCTGCAGGACTGCAGCGTCTGCTGCCTGTGCAATACGCTATTCCTTCACGGATCCAAGTGTCATCCCATGAATGAAGAAGCGCTGAATGAACGGATAAATCAGCAGGATCGGGATCATGGAAATGATGATCTTGGCGGCATTGAACGTGCGGTTCGATACCGCCATCGCCTGCGCCAATTGATCGGGCGACATGCCGGTCATCGCCTGCATGCTGAGCTGGGCGACCAGCGTCTGGATATACGTTTGCAGCGGATAATGGTCCTGCTTGTTCATTAAGACGAGACCGTCGAAGAAGGAATTCCAGTGGAAGACAATACTGAACAGCGTCACTGTGGCAATGGCCGGGAGCGACAGCGGAAGGAACAGGCGAATCATGATGTACCATGGACCCGCGCCGTCCATTTCAGCCGCTTCCGAGAGCTCCTTCGGCAGGTTGCGGAAGAAGTTCATCAGCAGGATGACATTGAATACCTGCACGGCATGGGGAAGAATGAGCGCCCAGAAGGAATCGAGCAAGTGGTACGATTTAATAGTCAGGAACCAAGGTACGATCCCGCCGCTGAACAGCATGGTGAAGACGAGGAACCACATGTAAACATTGCGCATCGTGAACTGCTTGGCATCCTTGGACAGCGCGTACGCCATCATGACCGTAAGGACGAAATTGAGCAGGCCGCCAAAAAATACGCGCTTAACGGAAATGTAGAAAGCATGGAAAAACTTCGCGTCGTCAAGCACTTTGGCATAGCTCGAGGTCGTCACTTTGATCGGCGTCAGCAGAACGCGTCCGGCATCCGCCGCCGTCTTATCGCTGAACGAGACGGCAAGGGTATGAAGAAGCGGGACGAGGCAGACGAGCGTGAAGATAATAAGAATCGTCACGATTGCTGCATCGATTGTTCGGTTCGACAGGTTGGATCTTCCCACCATAGATAATCACCTCATTCTTAGAAAATACGGTAGTTGGCGAATTTGCTGGCCATGAAGTACGAAATGACGACCAGGATGAAGCTGATGACCGATTTTAACAATCCGACCGCGGTCGCCAAGCTGAATTGCAAATCGTTTAGACCCGCACGGTAAACATACGTATCGATAATGTCCGCGGACTGATAGACGAGCGGATTGTACATGTTGAAGATTTGATCGAAATTGGCGTTCATAACGTTGCCGAGCGCCAAGGTGCCGAGCAGCACGACGGTTGTCCGCACGCCCGGAAGCGTGACATGCCACAGCTGGCGGAAGCGGCTTGCGCCGTCCATCTCCGCGGCTTCGTACAGCACGGGATTGATGCCCGTCAAGGCTGCCAGATAGATAATGGCGCTGAAGCCGAATTCCTTCCAGACATCCGTGCCGACGATTATGGCCGGGAACCATTTGTTGCTGGCATAGAACAAGATCGGATCGATGCCGAATACGCCGAACAGCTTGTTGACGATACCGTCAAGCGAGAACACGTCGAAGAATATAGTCGCAAGCAGCACCCAGGAGAGAAAGTGCGGCAAATAGACGATGGTTTGGATCGACTTCCGCAGAAACTTTTGTCTAACCTCATTTAAGAGCAAGGCGAAGACGAGCGGAATGATCAGATTGGCGATGATTTTCAATACTGCCAGGAAGATCGTATTGAAGAAAATTTGCCCGCTGTCAGGCAGTTGAAACAGGTAGGTGAAGTTCTCGAGCCCAATCCATTCCGAGCCTCGGATACCGCGTCCCGGTTTGAAATTCTCAAAGGCGATAATGGCGTAAAATATCGGTACGATACTGAACAAGGCCAGAAAAATAATGCCTGGCAGAACCATAACATTGTAATGAATTGCATTCTTTTTCATGCGCATCGGTTCTCACCGCTTTTTTTTGAATTTTTGTAAGGAAGGGGCTTCCGCAGGTGAACTGTCGGAAGCCCGCTGGTTGCTGCTGATAGATGGTTTACTTGTCGCCTACGGCTTCTGTAACTTCTTTCGTGATTTGGTCGCCGCCAAGCTTCTTCCATTGGGCTACGAAATCGTCGAAAGCGCTGATCGGCTGGTCGCCGACGATGATTTTCAAGAACGTTTCGTTTTCCAATTTCTCAAGCGTGGTCCATTTTGTTTCCATCGTGCGGGTCATGCCGTAGAAGACGCTGTATACTTTGTCCATTTGCTCGTTAGCTAGAACACCGCCGCCGATTTCATACGCTTTGGCCGGTTTCCACGCATCCATGTTCTTCTTCGGATTTTCTTTCTCTTGGACAGAGAAATCGTATACGAGCTTCGTATCGGGATCGAAGGTTTTCGGATCGATCTCGCCTTTAATCGCCTTCTGAACGTCTGCGTAGCGTTTCACGACGGCGTCGGAGTAGTCGAGAAGCAGGTCGAACGGATAGTAGTCGCGGATATGCACGGTTGTTTTCGCCGCGTAGTCATCCAGCTTCTTCACTTCTTCGGTGTTCGGATCTTGTCTTCTCTCGTAACGGGTGAAGACGTTCAGCAATTTCACGGCGGCTTCCGGATGCTCGTAGCCCTTGCGAACGACGATGTAGCGGTCCGTTACCGGCGCCATGTGCGTTACGAATTTGCCGGATGCGTCCACTGGAGCCGCGTAAGCTTTCCACTCGGCTTTCGTGTCGTTCGTGACGGAGTCGGCAAGCGGCCAGTAGGGCATCCACCAAGGGCCGAAGAACAGGCCGGTTTTGTTCGCGACGATCGGCTCTTGTGTTTCTTTGTACAACGCGAATTGTTTGTCGATCAGACCGCGTTTGTACCAGTCAGCCAGCTTCGCTAGCGCTTCCTTGTTCTCTGGCGTCGTGGAACCGTAAACGATGTTGCCGTTTGCGTCCTTGATCCAGTTTTTAGGGAATGCATGGAACGAGCTGAAGATGGAGTCAAAGCCGTTCGGGTTCGGCTTTTGGCCGTATACGACCGCTTTGTCGCCTTCAAGGCCAACCGTGTCCGCTTTGCCGTTACCGTCTGGATCCTGCTCGACGAACGCTTTCGCGATTTTCTCAAGGTCATCCATTGTCTTTGGAGCTGGCAGCTTCAGCTTATCGAGCCAATCTTGGCGGATCCAGAGAAGCGATGGAGCGTCTGCATCAATGGCCACGTTTGGCAGGCCGTACAGCTTGCCGTCCGAAGTCGCATCGGCAAGCGCCATGCCGTTCGTGGAAGCGTAGATATCCTTGACAAGCTTGGAGCCGTATTTCTCGTAAACATCGGACAGATCCTCGATCATGTCATTGTCGATCAACTTGCGAAGCTGGTTGCGGTCAACGACCAAGGCGTCAGGCAAATCGTTACTTGCGATTGCCAGGTTGACCTTTTGCGTGAAGGCATCGACACCCTTGGCTTCCCAAGAATGCGCGACTTTTATGTTGGTGAGGCTTTCAAAATAACGGGAGGCTACGTTGTTGTCGTTGGTGTCTCCGTCCGTCAGCTTGCCGTCAGGCACTTTGAAACCGATGTTGATCGTAACCGGCTCTGCTGTTTTCTCGTAAGCCAAATCTTCACCTGATGCTGCGTTTCCGGAAGCATTGTTCGTCTGGTTGTTCTTGCCGTTGCCTGCAGCTGGATCAGACGCTGTGCTGCCGTTGTTGCTGCTGTTCGTACCGCATGCGGTTAACGCGACGGACAAAGCCATTGCTGTAAGTAGAAGCTTTGCTTTCATTTAGAAATCCCCCGTTTCTGTTTCGGTTGTTCTGTGTACGCTTTCATTTTAACTGAACAGGCCCGTTTTCTTGGAGTGAAAACGGGCCGCAGATGGACGTGCGATGTTGCAAATCGAGAACCGATTTCCCACCGGATCTAAACCGTTTTCCCACCATCATGCCGATATTCGGTAGGCAGCTTGCCAACACGTTCTTTGAACACGCGGCTGAAATACTTGTCATCCTCGAAGCCTGCCAAGGAAGCGATTTCGTAAACGGGCGCCTCGGACTCCAGCAGCAGCGTCTTGGCGCGCTCGATCCGAAGCGTGCGAAGCATCTCTCCGAACGATTGTCCGGCGAAGCGCGTGAAGCATTGGCTAAAGTAGCTCCTGCTCATGTTGATATGGAGGGCCACATCGGTCTGATTGATTTTCTCGCCGGCATGAAGCCGCATATATTGAATGGCATGGATCAAACTAATCATAACTTCACGGGAGAGCGACAGCTCAAGCATTCTGCGCTGCGCAAGGTCGGAGAACAGCCTGAACCAATCCCGCCATGCGGCCCAGGTGTGGCGGTGCTTCTGATCGTCGTACAGACGGTGGATCGCCTCCTCGCCCAGCAGCAGTCTGGTCCATTCCTGGCGAAGCTTATGGGCAAAGGCATCAAGGCGCGCCGGTTCCGGCTTGCACGCGGTGACCTTCTGCACGAAGGCTTCCCACTCGCTCGGATACAGCGCCCATTTGACGTCAATCCACTGGGCGAAGTCGGCGTCCGAGCCTGCCGCCGGCTGCGGCTGCTCGGAGCTCAGCTTCTCGTAGGCAATAACCACCGGCTGCGAAGCGGCAGGGTCGGCCGCATAGAAGATATGGCTGGGCAGCCGCTCGTTCAGGAGACGCTTGACGTCCGCCAGCGGCTGATCCTGCAGGCCGGTCACAAGCGCAGTCTGCCATCTGCCGCCATGCAGTCCCTCGAGCTCCTTCTGCAGCTCGGGGTACCATCCTGTGCGGGCAATCGGCGCCATCCAGCGGCCGTCCAGCTCTAGCAGCGGATTGCGCTGGGCAATCGGCAGCCGGAACAGCTCGCTCGTATCCTGTCCCGGAGAAACGGGACTGAAGATAAGGGCGGATGCCGACGTGAAGCGCTCTTGACTCGTATCCGAGCCGGGCGAGAACGCCTTTCGGCTGCTCTCTTCCCACTGGATGCGGTCCACGATCCGGTTCATGACCTCATCTACGTTCTCCATGTCGAGCAGCGTCTTGACGATATAATCAATTGCTCCGAGGCGAAGCGCTTCCTGCAGGAAATCAAACTCATGATGGCAGGTCAGCACGACGGATTTCATCCGCGGAAACCGCTTGCGGACATTGCCGAGCAGCTCGAAGCCGTTCATGCCGGGCATGGTAATGTCCGTGAACAGCAGGTCCACTTCGTTCGCAGCCAGAAACTCCATCGCAGATCTCCCGTCGGCCGCTTCGCCGACGATCACGATGCCGAAGGAAGCCCAGTCTATTACCGAGATGAAGCCTTTGCGCACCAGCTTCTCATCGTCCACAACCATTGCTCTAATCATCGAAATCTTCCCTCGCTTTTCGCGGAATTATAATGACGATCGTTGTTCCAACGCCCGGCTCGCCGATGATGTCGATCTTCTTCCGATCCCCGTAGAAGCGCTGGAGCAGCCGGTTCACGTAGGAGAGTCCGATGCCAAGTCCGCTCTTGCCGGCAAAGTCATCCTCGCTCAGCAGCCGCTGCGCTGTTTCCGGATCGATGCCCTCGCCGTTATCGGCAACCTCCAGGTACACCGTTTCGGCGTCCAAGGCACGAATCGTGATGTCGACGCGCCCGTTGCGCTCGCTAGTTCCATGATAGATCGCATTCTCGACGAGCGGCTGCAGCAGAAACCGCGGGATGGCGGCAGTAACCACCTCTTCGTCCACGTGAACCACGTATTCAAACTCGTAATCATACCGAATCCGCTGCAGCTCCATATAGTTCTGGAGGGCATTTATCTCATCCTGAACGGTCAC
Organism: Paenibacillus sp. R14(2021); assembly: GCF_019431355.1. NCBI lineage: Bacteria > Bacillati > Bacillota > Bacilli > Caryophanales > Paenibacillaceae > Paenibacillus > Paenibacillus sp. R14(2021). The sequence continues at coordinate 3,874,585 of NZ_CP080269.1, read as the reverse complement.
GATAATGCTCTGCTTCCCCAGATTGTACTGCAGCACCTTGACGAGCAGCGTGACCAGCTTGTCGATTTCCTTCTGTCCGTTCATCCGGGCGAGCCACTGCACGGTATTCAGCGTATTGTGCAGGAAGTGGGGGTTGATCTGACTCAGCAGCTTCTCGATTTCCAGCTGGCTCTTCTGTTTCTCATTATGCTCAACTTCGCTCAGAAGTACGTTGATTTTGTTCTTCATATCCTGAAAATTGCCGAGCAGCAGATCGAACTCCTCCACCTGCGTGTAGGTAACCGGCGTCTCGATATTCTCGGCCATTCGTACGATTTCCACGTTGACCTTGCGCAGCGGCCGGTAGACCTGCTTCCAGATGAACAGCGCGAGCAGGACGGCGAAGATCAACGTGCCCATGGCGACGAAGAACAGCTTGTACAGCCAGGAATAGATTTCGCTGTTGAACGTCGCCTGCTTCACCGCCGTAATCAGCTGCCAGCCCTGCGGGCTCTTATACCGGAAGAAATGATAGCCGTCGCGCACTTCATGCGCAGGGCCGCTGCTGTTCCATTTGCCGTTCAGCACTTCGGGGGGCATGTCCTTATGCTCGACGAACGTCATGTTGCCCTGCTCGTTCACGAGCAGGTGCGTCACCTCAATCCCATAAGAGCGCTGGTTCAGAATCTTGGCGAACGAGTTGTAGTTCGTCTCGAGATAAATGTAAACGTTCTTCACATTGGGCGCTTGAACGACCCGCAGGGAGGAGAAGACGATATTCGCGCTGTCGTTGTACATCGTCTTATGCGGACCGAAGTAGGACGCGCCGTTATACGTAATGAAAGGCGGCAGCTTCTTCGTGTCGAATTCCCGTTTGATCGACAGATTCGTGAACAGGACCGGATCGTCTTGGCCGGGAACCACGTACGCCGTCAGCCCGAGATCGGGATTCGTGAAATTAACCAAATTGATTTTCTCGTTGATGCTGACCATGAGCTGCGACTTCTTGTACACCTGCGTTTCATGCAGAAATAGGGCGAGCTCATCGACGATCTGCCCATCCAGCGCGAACTGCTTGGAAGCGAAGTCCAGGTTGTCGATCGTATTTTCCAGACTGGCGCCTTCCTGATTTAGCGTGGCGCTGATGCCGCTTTGAATTTTGTTCGTGAGGATGGAATAGACGGAATAGTACGTAATGACGCCAAGCAGAGCAAGCGGCAACAGGCTGCCGATAATCAAATACATGACCAGTGTACGCCTCAATGAGCTGGTAGCACGCGGCTTACGCTGGAAAATACGGCTCTTCATTCCTTCCAATCTCCTTACTGCGGCAGACTTGTTCACCGTTATGGGTGGTATTATAGCATAAGAGCGGCTATTGAATAACGACATCCTGCCCACCGTACTAATTCTGCGCTCGTGCGGCCAAGACGAATGAATGACGAAAGCCCTAGTTGGATTGGGCTTTATTTTATCGTAAACTAGAGCGTAAGAAGATATGCTGACTTAGAAAGAGGGAACACAATGAGCGAATTGCTGCAAAAGCTGCTGGACCAAGAAGAAGAATTGCAATTTACGTCCTTTACGAACGAGGACGCCTTCCAATTAGGCTGTATGATCGTCGAAATTGCTAAGAACGAGATCGGCAAGGGTATCGCGGTACATATCGAGAACGACGAGCATCCGCTGTTTACGCACTATATGGCAGGCACGTCCAAGGACAACATTTATTGGGTGGACACGAAGAAGAACGTCGTGAACCACTACGGGCACAGCTCCCTCTACGTGGGCGAGAAGTACAAGGCCGAAGGCACGACGTTCAAGGACGGCTCAGGACTGCCGCTGACGGAATACCAGGGCGAAGGCGGATCGTTCCCGATTATCGTGCGAGGCCAGGGCAAGGTTGCAACCGTGACGGTATCGGGCTTGACCGGCGAGGAAGATCACCAAGCGGCGGTAGATGGCATTCGCAAGTTTCTGAACAGCTAATTCAGCGTCTCCGGGGAGAAGGAGATGGCGAAAGTGGGACAACAGGGAACGAGGAAGGCGATTCGTGCGGTTATTACGGGTTCGACCGGCATGGTCGGCGAGGGGTTGCTGCATGAATGTCTGCGGCATCCCGATGTGGAGCAGGTGCTCGTCATTAACCGCAAGTCGTGCGGCGTCACCCCCCCGAAGCTGCGGGAGCTCGGGGTCGCCATGATTCATTCCGTTGCCGCTGAATGCAAGTAGAGCATGCTGCATAGCAAGGACATTAAAGCGCTGGCCCGCACGGGGCGTTGACAGCCCGCGGGAGAAGAAGCCGCTCAAAAGGGATGAACCTTTTGAGACGGCTTCTTTTTTATTCCCATTCACCCATGCTTAGTCCCTGCTGCCAATTATCGTATAAGACAAACAATTTGTTGTTTAGACCAAATACAAGGGTGGATTAAAGCGTTTACAATGATCCTGTGAACATAAATAATAGGGGGGAACGGTACATGAATAAGAAGATTGGCGCCACTGGCAGCCTGTTGGCGGTCCTGTCCTTATTGCTGGCGGCATGCGGCAATAACGCGAATTCGTCCGACAGCGCGAGCGAGAACGCAAATGCAAATGTAAATGCGAATAAGAATGCAAATGCAAGCTCGAATGCGAATACGGCTGACGCCTCTACCGACACGAATGCAGCGTCCGGCGCAGACGATGAGTCTTTCACGCTTAAAGTAGGCGCGTGGTTCCTCGACGATCTGCCGCAAAGCAAGGATTTCATGGCGGCTGCCGAGCAGAAGTTCAAGGCGAAATATCCGAACGCCAAGATCGACTGGGACATTCTCGTCGGCGAGAAATATTTCGAGAAAATGAAAACTGGGCTCGCGAGCGGCGACGGCGATGACGTCATCTTCAACCAATCCGTGCCGGATCTCGCGAAAGCGGGCTACTTGGCGGACTTGTCCGACCAGCCTTGGGTAGCGAACATGCTCGAAGCGACGAAGCCAACGGAATCGTACCAAGGCAAAATTTACGGCGTGGCACAGACGGTTGCGACGTTCGGCGTGTTCTACAATAAGAAGATCTTCGCCGATCTCGGCATCCAGCCTCCGACGACGTGGAGCGAACTGATGGCCGCAAGCGACAAGATCAAGGCGGCCGGCATTACCCCGATGGTCGGCGGCTTCAAGGACCAATGGACGCTGAACTATCTCATGAGCGGACTCGCGGAGATCACGGGGCAGAATCCGAGCCTCGAAGCCGACTTCTACAGCGGCAAAGCGAAGGTCAACGGACCGGAGCTCCAAGGCGCACTCGATAAATTAGCGGAAATGGCGTCCAAGGGCTATTTCAACAAAAGCGCCTTGTCGATCGATTGGCCGCAAACGCAAATCGAATTCGGCTCCGGCAAAGCGGCTATGCTCTACCAAGGGAACTGGCTGCCGGGCGTCATGGCACAGGTGTTCAAGGACAAAGGCTTAGAGCCTTTCGAGGTCGGCTTCTTTCCGCTGGCGGACGACAATGGCAAAGCGCTTATGGGCGTAGGGCCGGATCACAGCGTATCGGTTAATGCGAATTCCAAGCATCTGCAGGCGGCCAAAGATTTCGTAGCCGTGATGCTCGAGCAGGATGTCTTGTCCGTGAACCTGCAGAACGTCGGCCTCCCCGGCATCAAGGGCATCAACGTGACGTACGATCAACCGGCGATGACCGATATCAACAACGCGCTGCAGTCCCAGCCGTCGACGCTTCATCAGCTGCTCATGGGTCAATTCCCGCAATCAGCGCTGGATGCCTACGCGAGAGCGGCAGAGAAGATTATCGCAGGCGGCAAAACCGATCTGACCGAAACGTCCGCGAATTATGACAAAGACAAAGCAACGCTCATCATGCCGTAATTGAACTTCAAATTCTAAGGCCGATTGCGGTACCGTTTAGCGCCCAATCGGCCTGACCAGTAGGTGGACTCATGCGAACAAATCACATGCGAAGCTCGTATCTGCACGCCCTTGTATTCGTTCTGCCGGCGCTGGTCATCTTCCTGACCTTCGTCTATTATCCGTTCCTGAGCAGCCTATACTATTCGTTCACGCTGTGGGACGGTATCAATAAGCCGGTGTTCATCGGCTTCCAAAACTACCGGGACTTGTTTCATGATACGCTTGTTCGCCATGCGGCGCTAAATACGCTGTATATAGTCGTCTTCTGCGCGATCATCAACAACCCGCTCTCGCTGTTTCTGGCGCTGCTGCTCCATAAGCCGCTGAAGATGAAGAGCTTCCTTCGCACCGCGTTCTACATCCCCGTCATTCTGAGCATGGTCGTTGTGTCCGTGATCTGGGGCAACCTGCTGCAGTACGAAGGGGTCGTCAACGCGGTTATTGAGAAGCTCGGCATGGGGGCGCTTCTGCACGACTGGCTCGGCGAGCTCTCAACCGCGCTCATTGCGGTCATTCTCATTAACGTGTGGTACGCGACGGGATACGGAGCGGTCATTTATTTGGCGGGACTCGCCTCGATTCCGACCGAAATCTACGAAGCCGCGCTGATCGACCGTGCGGAAGGGTGGACCAAATTCCGTCACATCACGCTCCCGCTCATTATGCCGTCGGTTACCATTTGCACGTTTCTTGGCATGGTCGGCAGCTTGAAGTTTTTTGATCTGCCGTATGTCCTAACGAACGGCGGACCGGGGGACGCCACGTCGACGCTCGCACTCGTGATTTACGATTTCGCGTTCAAGAACGGCACGTTCGGTTACGCGACGGCGGCCGGCATCCTGTTCATGGTCCTTATTCTGCTTCTGACGACCGTGCAACTCCGCTATACCCGCCGCAGGGAGGTGGAGTACTGATGTCCTCCGGAGCTTACGTCAAGCCGAAGCGGCACAAAATCCGGCTCATGGCGCTGGAAGCCGCGTTGCTCCTCGTCGCCCTGCTGTACCTGTATCCGTTCTACTATTTGTTCGAATCCGCCGTAAAGCCGGCGAAAGATTTCTATACGCCGCTGAAATTCCCGAGCAAGCTGATCGGAGACAATTTCGCTAAAGTGTTCGAACGCGTGAATTTCCCTCTCGCTCTGTTGAATACGGTGCTCGTCTGCGCGGGTACGATCGTGCTCGTCGTCCTTGTGTCGTCGATGGCGGGTTACATGATTTCGCGGCGCAAAGAGAGAACGTTTCAGCTCATCTTCTTCCTCTTCCTGACAGGTATGATCATTCCGCTGCAGACGAGCATGGTGCCGATCTACAAGCTTGGAATCAGCCTGCATCTGATTAACACGCGCTCCCTGCTTGTCCTGCTGTATACGGCCGGGACGATCCCGTTCGCGACGATGCTGTATACCGGATTCACGAAGAATATCCCGCGCGAGCTTGAAGAAGCGGCGCATATCGACGGCTGCGGCAGAACGAGAACGTTCTGGACGATTATTTTCCCATTGCTGCTGCCCGCAACCGGCACGCTGATCGTGACGACGCTGTTCACGTTCTGGAACGATTTCGCCGGGCCTTTGCTGTATCTGACTGACCCGAACAAGATGACGCTCATTACGCAGATCTTCCGTTTCAAATCGGAGCGCGCAAGCGACTGGGGGCCGATATTCGCACTTTGCTTCCTGTGCACGATGCCGCTGATCATCATTTTCCTGTTCACACAGAAGTACCTGCTGCAGGGCATGACGGCCGGCGCGGTGAAGGGCTAGGATGGAATATCGTTCCAGTTAATCTTATGCTAGAATTGGGAGGTACGCTAACCACAAACCAGGGGTGACCTCCCATGTCTAACGCGCCCGTCAAGAAGCTTGACTTCCTCAACCTCGCGCCCTACGTACGCTTCATTCATGAATATCAGTCCGATCCCGGATCCGTACCTCCCGAGAAATACCGAATTCCTCCGCGGGTGATCTACGACCACGAACTTATTTTCCTGCTATCCGGCGCCTGCGTGCATCATGTGGGGGGCGTCCAATACGCCCAGAAATCGGGCGATCTTTTTTTTATGCGGCCGCATGTCGAGCACTTCTCCCAAGGCGTGAAGGGGGAGCCGCTTCATTATTTCGCGCTGCATTTCGACCTGACGTATATGGGCGAGCAGCTCGATTTCTCCGCGGATGAAGTGTATGCCAAAATCGATTACCAGCATCTCGATTTCGTCCCGGTAGAGGAAGAACTTTCCGAACGCCCGGTGGTGGAGCTCAGCGAGGTGCTGTTCCCGTTTCTCATCCGCCCGCGCAATTCGCTGCCCTACATACAGCTGTTCGGCGAAGCGCAGTCGGTGTTCTCGGAGAAGCCATTCGGCTATCACCTTCTGCTGCGCTCGCTGCTGCTGCGCATTTTGAGCCATATCGTCAGCGATGTCGTGACGAACGAAGGCGTCAGCAAAGACGCGGACCACCGCGCGGAGATTACGCAGGCGATCCAATATATGTACGAGCACTACGCGGAGGACATCGACTTCAGCACCTTCATGCACGCGGGCGAGCTGACGCCGAATTATTTTCGCAAGCTGTTCAAGGATGCCACGGGGAAAACCCCGCTTGAGCTGCTCACGTCGATCCGCCTGGAGAAAGCGAAGCTGCTCATTCAAGAAGGCAGGCACAGCATCAGCAAAATCAGCGCGATGGTCGGCTACCCGGACATCCATTATTTCAGCAAGCTGTTCAAGAAAGTCGAAGGCATATCGCCCAAATATTACGCGGAAACGATCTCCGGACCGAAAAAGGCGTGATTGTTAAAATGAACAAGCAATTCGTTGACTAGACCAAATACGGATCCCCTTCGCCCGTTTTACAATGGAACCAGAAGGGGGAAGAGATTATGGCAACGAAAGCGCAGGTTGGCGTCTATTACTTTCCGAACTATCATAAGGATGCGGTCAACGAGCGGAGGCACGGGGCCGGATGGACCGAATGGGAACTTGTGAAAGCGGCTACACCGAGATTCCCGGGGCATGAACAGCCCAAAGTGCCTTTATGGGGCTATGAGGACGAAGCCGACCCGCAAGTGATGGCCCGCAAAATCGACGCGGCGGCCGACCACGGCATCGACAGCTTCATCTTTGACTGGTATTGGTACGACGGCGCCCCGTTCCTGCACGGCGCATTGGAGTGCGGCTTCTTGGAAGCGCCGAACAATGGCAGGCTCAAATTCTCGCTCATGTGGGCGAACCACGATTGGATCGAAATCATGCCGGCCACGCGCCATAAGCCGTATCCGGTACTGTCCGAAGGCGCGCAGTCCGAAGCGCAGTTCATTCTAGCGACGAATTATATGATCGAACGGTATTTCTCGCATCCGTCGTATTGGCGGGTGGACGGGGGTTTATACTTCTCTTTCTACGAGCTGATGAAGCTGATCGAAGGGTTCGACGGCAGCATCGAGGAGACGGCGCGCATCCTGAATGATTTCCGCGTCCGCGTCCGCGCTGCGGGTCTTGGCGAGCTGCATCTGAACGCGGTCGTCTGGGGTATCGAGAATCTGCCCGGCGAACGCAGGATTGAAGACGTGAACAATCTGCTGGATCAATTGGGCTTCGACAGCATCACGTCGTACGTCTGGATTCACCACGATTACCTGCCCGATTTTCCGGCGACGGACTACGCGAAGTATCGGGACATCGCCGTACGGAATTTCGCCAAATTCACGAACGAGTACAAGCTGCCTTACTTTCCGAACGTATCGATGGGGTGGGATTCGAGTCCGCGCACGATCCAGTCGGACGTTTTCGACGAGCTCGGTTACCCGCACACGCCGGTGCTGACCGGCAATACCCCGGAGCAGTTCCGAATCGCCCTGCAGCAGGCGAGCGATTTCTTCGCGAGCAGCGGCGCGGCTGCGCCGATTCTTACGATCAATTCCTGGAACGAATGGACGGAAGGCAGCTATATCGAACCGGACACCGTCTATGGCATGCAGTATCTTCAAGCGATCGCCGGCGTGTTCGGCAGCAAATAAAGATAGTCACGGGGCTCGCCCAAAAGTGAAACACTTTTGGGCGGGCCTTTTCTGTTATACAGCGATTCGAATTAGAAAAGTTGCAGTGAACAGTCCATCCTTCTGGTAAAATGGACCTGCTCTAACGTTTTCAGCATTTTTTCAGTTCACGTTCATTATACATTCATATTCCTCCGCTATGCTGGAGTTATAATAACCAGAAAGGATGATTGGACGGCTATGAACAACAAATCGCAAATGAAGGTCTGGATCGCAGCTCTAGCGGCACTAGTAATTGCGGCCGTGCTGGTTATCGACCATTACGCCGACACGCCCGGGCGCGGAGGACCTCCGGCCGGAGGGCCGAATGGCGCCGGGTTCACGCAGGATGCGGGCGGCAGCCCGCCAAGCGGCAGCGCCGCGCAGCAGGGTGAAGGCCGGGGACCGGGCGGAGACGGCTTCGGTGCAGGCCGTGGTCCCGGGGGCGGCCGGCCGCCGATGGGCGAAGGCGGCCTGGGCGAGCTGTTCACCACGCTCGGCACGATCGCGCTCTATACGGGAGCGGCCGGCTTCTCGTGGTTCTGGTTCAAGAAGAAGCTGAAATCGCCGTCCATGCTGATTCGCAGGGCGGCCAAGCTGTGTTACGGCCTGCATAAGCTCCTTGGCTGGGCGACGCTGCTCATCATAGCCGTACACGGCGGCTATTTCCTCGTCACCAAGATCCATGACGACAAGATTCTGACCGGAGTCGGAAGCTTCGTCATGCTGCTGGCCATTGCAGGATACGGTTTCTTCATTACCCGGATCCGCGTTAAAGCGATGCGCCTTGTTCACCGCACGCTGAGCATCTTATGGGTGCCTGTCCTGCTTGTGCATGCGGGCGGCTCGGTTCTTATCGCGGTTGCGGCAAGCGCGGCCGTCGGCGCACTGGTATGGTTCGTCGACAGGGCGGCCGCGCCGTCTGCGGTGTCTGCCGAAGCGCAGCGCGAATAGCATGAACGGCAACAGCTCCCGCCCATCGGCAGGGGCTGTTGTTCATTCGTTTGTTTATCCGTCCGCGGCGGACGTGACGAGGCTCGAGCCCACCCTTGCTCCCTCGGCCGGAGGATTAGGAAGTCTGCGCTGCCGAAGCGGCCGCATCTTTCGAAACGGCGCCGGAATGGGTTAGAATAAAGAAAAACGGGCGCGAAAGCCCGCCTAACGGGAGCGGGGAACCCATGAAACGAATTACGATACTCATCGCGGACGACGAAACGGAAATCGCGGACTTGATCGCGCTGCATCTAACGAAGGAAGGCTATCACTGCATCAAGGCGGCCACGGGACATGAGGCGGTGCAGGCGGTTCACGCCCATACAATCGACCTGGCTATTCTCGATATCATGATGCCCGGCATGGACGGCTACGAGGTAACCCGGCAGATTCGGGAGCAGCATGCCATGCCGATTATTTTCCTCAGCGCCAAGACGAGCGATATGGATAAGATAACGGGCCTCGTCATGGGCGCCGACGACTATATGACCAAGCCGTTCAACCCCATGGAGCTTGTCGCCCGCGTCAACGCTCAGCTGCGGCGGTCGCTGCAATTCAATCAGCCGGCTGCCGGAAGCACGCCGGTTCTGGAGCTGAACGGGCTTGTCATCGATCCCGATCAGCGCGCGGTTACGCAGTATGGGCGGCATGTGGAGCTGACACCGAAGGAATTTGATATCTTGTACCTGCTGGCCAGCCATCCGAAGAAGGTATTCGGCGCGGAGCTTCTGTTTGAGCGCGTGTGGGGCGAGGCTTACTTCGAGGGCGGGAATACCGTCATGGTACATATTCGCACGCTGCGCAAGAAGCTGGGCGACGACAAGAACAAGTGGATTAAGACGATCTGGGGCGTGGGGTACACGTTCAATGGCTAATCCCTTGTACGGCTTTCGATCCAAAATGATTCTGCTGCTTGGTCTCAGCATGCTGCTCGCCGCGCTGGTCATCTATGCGACTTCCCGGGCGGCTATTTCCTATTATCTCTCGCAAACGAGATTTGCCGGCGACGCGCTGGTGAAGATGCGTGAAATCATCAGCATAATCGGCGATTTCAATTCGGCGCTGATCGCCTTCATACCGCTCTCGATTTTCTTCTTCTTCCTCCTGACGAAGCCGTACGCCTCGTATTTCAAGGAAATCTCGCGGGGGCTGCACCGGCTGGCCGGCGGTGATTTCAGCACGCGCATTCGTATTAAGTCGCAGGACGAATTCGGGCGCATCGCGGATGATCTCAACCTCGCGGGCGAGAACCTGCAGAAGGCGATGGAGCGGGGCGATTTCGCCGAGAGCAGCAAGCATCAGCTCGTACTGAATCTGGCGCATGACCTGCGTACGCCGCTTACGTCGGTGCTGGGGTATTTGGACTTTATCCTGCGCGACGAGAGCTTGTCCAAGGAGCAGGCGCTTCACTACACGCGGGTGGCGTTCACCAAATCCCGCAGGCTTGAGCGGCTGATTGACGAGCTGTTCGAGGTCACGCGGATGAATTACGGCATGGCGCCGCTCCATCGAGAAGCGCTTGACCTCAGCGAGCTGCTTGCCCAGCTGCAGGAAGAGCTGTATCCCGCGCTGGAGAATAACGAGCTGACGGTGCGTGCCGATATCGCGCCGCAGGTGCAGCTGGACGGCGACGGGGAGCTGCTTGCCCGCGTCTTCGAGAACCTGCTGACTAATGCGGTCCGGTACGGCAAGGACGGCCAATATATCGATATTCACTGCCGCGCCGAGCAGGACGAGGCGGTCGTGCAGGTGGTCAACTACGGGGATTCCATTCCCCCGGAGCAGCTGCCGCATCTGTTCGAAATGTTCTACACCGGTGACCAGGCGCGGTCGCATGCGGATGGAGGCACGGGACTTGGCCTCTTCATCGTCAAAAATATCGTTGAGCAGCATGGCGGTACCATCTCGGCCCAGAGCAGCGTCGTACGGACAAGCTTTGAGGTGCGCCTGCCGCTGCGCGGCGGGGGAATTTAAGAAAAAGTTTAGGATTGCCTCGGTTCTTTTTTAAGCCTCCGCCCTATTCTAGGGGAAAGAAAACGGAGGCAGGAGGAACAGAGGCGTATGATGATAAGACTGGCAGGGCTTATGCTGCTCATGATGATCGGCATGGAAGCCGGTCCGCAGCTAAAGGAAGCGTTCAGCCGCGGCGGTGTCGCCCATGCCGCGGACATTCCGATGCATGAAGTACAGATTGATGCTGATGAAGTCTATCGGGGTGAGCTGCTGCTGATCGATAACGCGCATCCCGTGCATGAAGCGGGTACTAGGAAAGACATCGTCAATTTATACATACACCAAGAGCTGGTGAACGGCTATGGCCTTCGGGATACGACGATCAGCTTGTCCAAGCTGGTGACAGAGCGGTGGCAGGCGATGGTCAGGGCAGCCAAGACGGACGGCGTCAGGCATTTTGTCGTGAACAGCGGTTACCGGAACGAAGCGGAGCAGAGGCAGCTCTACGAGTCGAAGGGGCCGGACGATGCACTTCCGCCGGGCTTCAGCGAGCATAATCTCGGGCTGTCGATGGACATCGGGTCCGCCAAGGCGGAGATGAGCCGGGCTCCTGAAGGCAGCTGGCTGAGCAAGAACGCGTGGAAATACGGCTTTATCCTGCGATATCCTAAGGATAAGACGGCCGTTACGGGCATTCAGTTCGAACCCTGGCATTTTCGTTATGTAGGCCTGCCGCACAGCGTAATTATGCATGAGAATGATTGGACGCTGGAGGAGTACTTGGATGAATTGAAGCGCGCGAAGTCCATGGCGGCGCATGTAGAAGGTACCACTTACCGAATTTCCTATTATCCAGTATCCGCGCCGCAAGCCGATATCGATGTACCGGTCGAAGGCACGTATACCGTTTCTGGCGATAACAAGGGCGGCATCATCGTGACGGTTCGCATGTATGGTTAATGCAGCGCATTCGGCGCATGAAGGGAATGAAGCGCGACGCAGCGAAATAGGATGCAGTAACCCGATTACAGGAGGCGACATCCGATTGATCAAAGCCATCGTATTCGATTTTGACGGCACGATCTTCGATACCGAGGGACCGGAGTTCAAGTCGTATCAAGAGATTTTCGCGGAGCATGGGCATGAGCTGGATTTGAATATCTGGTCGCAGGGGGTAGGCACGGTCGACGGCTTCCATCCGTTCGATCATCTGGAGGC
>NZ_CP080269.1:3497500-3557500 GCF_019431355.1 Paenibacillus sp. R14(2021) | reverse complement strand
CGGGGAGGTTTGGCACCTCGATGTCGGCTCATCGCATCCTGGGGCTGAAGTAGGTCCCAAGGGTTGGGCTGTTCGCCCATTAAAGCGGTACGCGAGCTGGGTTCAGAACGTCGTGAGACAGTTCGGTCCCTATCTGTCGTGGGCGTAGGAAATTTGAGAGGAGCTGTCCTTAGTACGAGAGGACCGGGATGGACGCACCGCTGGTGTACCAGTTGTTCCGCCAGGAGCACCGCTGGGTAGCCAAGTGCGGACGGGATAAGCGCTGAAAGCATCTAAGCGTGAAGCCCCCCTCAAGATGAGATTTCCCAATTCGTAAGACCCCTGGTAGACGACCAGGTTGATAGGTTCGAGGTGGAAGTGCAGCAATGCATGCAGCTGACGAATACTAATCGGTCGAGGGCTTATCCTATTGAACCCTGTTAAGGGGTTCACTTCGGAAACTAACGTTAACATCTTCGTTCAGCTAAGTAATGACCTTCGCAAAGGTTCGTATCCAGTTTTCAGGGTGAAAGAGAGCTCTGTATGTACATCGTTTGGTGGCGATGGCGGAGGGGAACCACGCGTACCCATCCCGAACACGACCGTTAAGCCCTCCAGCGCCGATGGTACTTGGACCGCAGGGTCCTGGGAGAGTAGGACGTTGCCAAGCACGAACAACCGATCGCAGTTTCTGCGATCGGTTTTTTGTTGTTTTTAAATCTTTTCCCACCGGGCACACATATATTGTTATGCGGAACAGCAGGACGAAATGTTGTAGAATGGCGTCGGTACGCGTATAAATAGGCGCGAACCGCCCAAGCTATTAAAGGGAAGAACGGCGGAGTCACCCGCTTGACCTTTTGGGAAAATTGCGTATAATAAAGTTAAAGTCAAAGAAAGTCAAAGTCAATTTGACTAAAAACTTTGACGATTTAGATTTCTTAGCCGAAAGGCGGACAGTTGTTTGGGCAACTTAGGGAGGTTGGCGAAATGCGCAACATTTCCGATCTCATCGAGCAGTACCTCAAGCATATGCTAAAGGAAAGCCCCGGCGGTGCTGTCGAGCTTCAGCGTAACGATTTGGCGGATCGGTTCTCATGTGTGCCGTCCCAGATCAATTACGTAATCAGCACGCGATTCACACTGGAGAAGGGCTACTTCGTAGAAAGCAAACGCGGCGGCGGCGGTTATATCCGCATACAGCGCGTTGAGCTGCCGACGTTGTCAGCTCTCCAGGAGCATCTCGTTCAGACAATTGGCGAGCAGGTGGATCAGGATACCGCAGAAGGGGTTGTTTATCAGCTGGAAGAAGGGAAATTGATTTCCCGCAGAGAAGCGAACTTGCTTCGGGCGGCGATTTCTCGTGAAACCATAGCGGTAAAGCTTCCGCTGCGCGATGAAATTCGTGCACGGCTGCTCCGGGCGATGCTGATTACGCTGCTCATGAAGTAAGCTGCGCAGCCTTGCAAGAGGAGGGATAGTGCGGAATGCTTTGTCAGGAATGCGACAAGAAGCCGGCTACGCTTCATTTTACGAAAATTGTGAATGGGGAGAAAACGGAGTTTCATATTTGTGAAGCTTGCGCGCGTGAACGGGGAGAAGGAATCCCTGGAACGGCAAACGGATTTTCCATCCATAGCTTATTGTCAGGCTTGCTGGATTTCGAGCAGGCGGGGGGCCTGAACGCACTAGGCGCTAAGACTCAGCAGCTTCGCTGCGAGAACTGCGGTCTGACATACACGCAATTCAGTAAAATGGGCCGTTTCGGCTGCAGTAATTGTTATACCCAGTTCGGAAGCAAGCTGGATCCTATTCTGAAACGGGTACATGGGAATACAACGCATGTAGGTAAAATTCCGAAGCGCGCCGGTGTACAGATTCAGATTAAGCGTGAAATCGATGCGCTTAGACGGGATATGCATGTAAGGATCGAGCAGGAAGATTTCGAGAATGCGGCCCAAATCCGGGATCGGATTCGCGAGTTGGAGCGTAATATAGCCGATGTTTAGGTAAGGCGGCCAGGAAGGTGATTCAGAGTGACGAAGCGGTCTTATGTCGAAGAAGCGCTGAGTGACTGGATGAAGGCAAACGGGCCGGACGCTGACGTAGTCATCAGCAGCCGTATCCGTATCGCCCGTAATTTAACGGGGCATCCTTTTCCGATGCTGGCAACTACACAGCAGGCGCACGACGTCATGGAACAGCTGACCGCAGTAGCGGATACCGACAAACTGCAGGAATACGGCGAGTTTGAAACGATTGAATTGGCACATCTAAGCGAGCTTGAACGAAGAGTGCTCGTGGAGAAGCATTTGATCAGCCCGAACTTGGCGAACGAATCCCGCAGCGGGGCAGTTCTGCTCAGCGAGAATGAAGCAGTCAGCATCATGGTGAACGAAGAGGATCATCTGCGGATACAATGCCTGTATCCAGGCTTTCAGATTAAAGAAGCCTGGGGGCTAGCAAGCCGCATTGACGATATTTTTGAAGAAGAAATGGATTATGCATTCGATGAACGAAGAGGATATTTGACCAGTTGCCCAACGAATGTCGGCACTGGTATTCGTTCTTCTGTGATGATGCATCTTCCCGGCTTAGTTCTGACGCAGCAGATCAACCGAATCTTGTCGGCCATTACGCAAGTAGGCTTGGCGGTAAGGGGGATTTACGGCGAGGGAAGCGAGGCTGTAGGCAATTTATTTCAAATTTCGAATCAGATTACGCTCGGGCAAACCGAAGGGGAAATAATCGAGAATCTGCATAACGTTGTCCGTCAAATCATTGAGCATGAACGAGCGGCTCGCCAGCGACTGCTGGAAGATTCGCGGATAAGGGTTGAGGACCGCATTCAGCGTTCTTTCGGCATTCTGTCCCATGCGATGATTATGGATTCCAAAGAAGCGGCCCAGCGTCTGTCAGACGTTCGATTGGGAATTGATTTGGGCTTGATTCAAACTGTAACGCCGCAGGTAATGAATGAGATGATGGTATTGACGCAGCCGGGTTTTCTCCAACAGGTGTTTCATGAGAAAATGACGCCTGAACAACGAGATATCCGGCGAGCGGAACTTATACGCAAGCATTTGCAACGTGAATCCGATCATGGGGGTGTGTGAACATGATGTTTGGCAGATTTACTGAACGGGCACAGAAGGTGCTCGCATTAGCGCAAGAAGAAGCGGTTCGTCTTGGTCACAATAATATCGGCACGGAGCATATTTTGCTCGGCTTGAATCGCGAAGGCGAAGGAATCGCAGCTAAAGCATTGATTGGACTCGGACTCAGCCTCGAGAAGATTCAAGACGAAGTGGAAACACTTATCGGCCGTGGTCAAGAGCAGCCTACAAATATTGCATATACGCCGCGTGCGAAAAAAGTCATTGAGCTTTCTATGGATGAAGCCCGCAAGCTTGGTCATACGTATGTAGGCACGGAGCATATCCTGCTCGGCTTGATCCGCGAGGGCGAGGGCGTTGCAGCACGCGTGCTTAACAATCTCGGCATCAGCCTGAACAAGGCTCGCCAGCAAGTGCTTCAGCTGCTTGGAAGCAGCGAAGCGGTATCCAGTAGTCACGGAGCGCCGGCTAACGTCAGCACGCCGACATTGGATGGGCTTGCACGTGATTTGACGGCTTACGCGAAAGACGGCAATTTGGATCCGGTGATTGGCCGGAGCAAAGAGATCGAGCGTGTCATTCAAGTACTCAGCCGCAGAACGAAGAACAATCCGGTGCTCATCGGGGAGCCAGGGGTCGGTAAAACGGCGATTGCCGAAGGCCTCGCGCAGAAGATCATTGCCGGTGAGATTCCGGAAACGCTTCGCGACAAACGCGTCATGACGCTCGATATGGGCTCTGTCGTCGCTGGCACGAAGTACCGCGGCGAGTTTGAAGACCGACTCAAAAAAATTATGGACGAAATTCGCCAAGCCGGTAACATCGTCTTGTTCATTGATGAGCTTCATACGCTGATCGGCGCAGGCGGAGCAGAAGGTGCTATCGACGCATCCAACATTCTGAAACCGGCGCTGGCACGCGGCGAACTGCAATGCATCGGCGCGACGACGCTTGACGAATACCGCAAATACATCGAGAAGGACGCCGCGCTGGAGCGCCGGTTCCAACCGATTACGGTGGATCAGCCTTCGCCGGAAGAAGCCATTCAAATTCTGCACGGACTTCGCGATCGTTACGAAGCGCATCATCGAGTGAAAATTACGGATGAGGCTATTGAGCAAGCCGTCAAACTGTCGGACCGTTATATTACGGACCGCTTCCTCCCGGATAAAGCGATCGATCTAATTGATGAGGCAAGTTCCAAGGTACGCTTGAAATCGTACACGGTACCGCCTAATTTAAAACAGCTGGAGAACCGTTTGGAGGACATCCGTAAGGAGAAAGACTCCGCCGTTCAAAGCCAAGAATTCGAAAAGGCAGCTGCGCTTCGCGATACGGAACAGAAAATTCGCGAAGAGCTGGATGTAACCAAGAATCAATGGAAAGAGAAGCAGGGACGCACGGATTCCGAGGTTACGCCTGAGGACATTGCGCAGGTAGTCGCAAGCTGGACCGGCATTCCGGTGTCGAAAATGGCGGAAGAAGAAACGCAGCGCCTGCTCAAGATGGAAGATATTCTGCATGACCGCGTCATCGGTCAAAGCGAAGCGGTTAAAGCGGTCTCCCGCGCAATCCGCAGAGCGCGTGCGGGCTTGAAAGATCCGAAGCGTCCGATGGGCTCCTTCATCTTCCTTGGTCCAACTGGCGTAGGTAAAACCGAGCTCGCCCGCGCGCTTGCAGAAGCAATGTTCGGCGACGAGAATGCGGTCATCCGCATCGACATGTCGGAGTACATGGAGAAGCACTCCACGTCGAGACTTGTCGGAGCGCCTCCGGGCTATGTCGGGTATGAAGAGGGCGGGCAGCTGACGGAGAAGGTGCGCCGCAAACCATACTCGGTCGTCCTGCTCGATGAAATCGAGAAGGCACATCCGGAAGTGTTCAACATCCTGCTTCAAGTGCTGGAAGACGGCCGTTTGACGGATTCCAAAGGTCGCGTCGTCGATTTCCGCAACACCTTGATCATCATGACATCGAATGTCGGTGCAGATCAAATCAAGCGCAATTCCTCACTCGGCTTTACGGCGACGCAGGATGCGGGCCGCGACTTTAACATTATGAAAGAGAAAGTGCTCGGTGAGCTGAAGAAAAGCTTCCGTCCAGAGTTCTTGAATCGGATCGACGAAACAATCGTATTCCATTCGCTGGAGCAAGAGCATATCGCTCAAATCGTAACATTAATGTCCGACGAGCTTCGCAAGCGCCTGCGCGAGCAGGAAGTGGACTTCACGCTGACGGAATCGGCGAAGATGTTCCTAGCCAAAGAAGGCTTCGATCCGCAATACGGCGCGCGTCCGCTCCGCAGAGCGATTCAGAAACATATCGAGGATCGTCTTTCCGAAGATCTGCTGCTCGGCAAGATCACCAAAGGCCACACGCTCGTTATTGACGAGAAGGATGGCGAATTAACGGTTGCGCACGTAGACAGCATCCCGGCGGCTGAAGAGCCGGCAACCAAGTAATCAAGGTTCAAATACCCTTCATCCTGCTGCATTCAAGCAGCGGATGGAGGGTATTTTTCTCGTCTGCGGACAGTGCCTCGAACCGACGATTTCGTTTAAGAATAATTAAGGTTTTATCGCAACCGTAGAAGTGGTAAACTTTGATTGATACGTCTTTTGCATAAGGAGCCGCTCATGGCAAAACTTAAAATCAAGTTCGCATGCACGGAATGCGGCAATGAATCACCCAAGTGGATGGGAAAATGTCCGGGCTGCGGACAATGGAATACGATGGTAGAAGAGAAGGAAACAGTCGTCAAGACGCAAGGGATGGGCGCTTCGATCATTCAGACGAAAGAAAAGCCCCAACCTATCATACATATAGAAAGTGGTCAGGAGAAACGGATTGAGACAACCAATAAGGAGCTGAACCGCGTGTTGGGCGGAGGCGTCGTTCCGGGTTCGCTCATTCTGGTCGGGGGCGATCCGGGCATCGGCAAATCAACGCTTCTGCTGCAGACCTCGCATGCGCTCGCTTCGAAGCAGCTGACGGTGCTCTATATCTCCGGCGAGGAATCCGTCAGGCAGACTCGCCTTCGGGCTGACCGCCTCGGTGCGTTGTCGGAAACGCTGTATGTATTGTGCGAAACGAACATGGAGCAAATTAATGATGCGATCGAATCGGTCAATCCCGATTTTCTCGTCATTGACTCCATCCAAACGGTGTATGATCCGCAGGTGCAGTCGGCACCAGGCAGTGTTTCGCAGGTTCGCGAATGCACGGCGCATTTTATGCGCGTCGCCAAAATCAAAGGCATCGCAACCGTGCTGGTCGGCCACGTGACCAAAGAAGGGGCGATCGCTGGGCCGCGGATGCTGGAGCACATGGTGGACTGCGTGCTTTATTTTGAAGGAGAGCGGCATCATTCCTATCGGCTTCTCCGAGCTGTGAAGAACCGGTTTGGATCGACGAACGAAATCGGCATTTTTGAAATGGTGGAGGATGGTTTGAGGGAAGTCAGCAATCCTTCGGAGCTGTTTCTCTCTGAGCGTCCAATTGGGGTATCCGGCTCGACCGTAGTTGCCAGCATGGAGGGTACAAGGCCAGTACTGGTGGAAATGCAGGCACTCGTCGCGACGACGAATTTCCCCTCTCCGAGGCGGATGGCGACAGGTATTGACCACAACCGCATGACGCTGATCGTCGCCGTATTGGAGAAGCGGATGGGCATGTTCCTTCAGACGCAAGATGCGTATCTTAATGTGGCGGGCGGCATCCGGCTCGACGAGCCGGCAGTGGATTTGGCGGCGGCGGTCAGCATTACGTCGAGCTTTCGCGATGCGCCGACAAGACCGTATGACGTCTTCTTCGGCGAGATCGGCTTAACCGGCGAAGTTCGGGCAGTGTCCCGCGCAGAGCAGCGCGTGAAGGAAGCGCATAAGCTGGGCTTCAAACGCGTGATTATGCCGAAGAAGAGCTTGAAGGGCTGGACCCCGCCTGCGGGGATTGAAATCATTGGCGTCGAGACGGTAGCAGAAGCGCTGTCCAAGGCATTCGGATAAGGGGGGTAGATGATGAAAGAGCTAAACCAGGCAGAAATGGTCAATCAACTGCTCCAAATGGTCGCACCCGGGATGGCATTTCGGGAAGGACTGGATAATGTGCTGCGAGCTAAGACAGGGGCGCTCATCGTTGTCGGCTACAGTCCCGAGGTTATGGAGGTCGTCGACGGCGGTTTCTCCATCAACTGCGATTTCTCCCCGAACTATTTGTACGAATTGGCCAAAATGGACGGCGCAATCATTCTGAGCGAGGATCGCAAGCGGATTCTTTATGCTAATACGCAGCTGATTCCCGACAGCTCGATTTCGTCGAGCGAAACGGGAATCAGGCATCGTACCGCGGAGCGCGTGGCCAAGCAGACCGGCAAGCTGGTCGTTTCCATCTCGCAGCGCCGGAATATTATTACGCTTTATCAAGGACAGTTCCGCTATTCGCTCAAGGAAATGGGCGTTATCTTAACCAAAGCCAATCAGGCGATTCAGACACTAGAGAAATACAAAGCGGTGCTTGGCCAGTCATTTACGAACTTGTCAGCGCTGGAGTTCGAGGAAATGGTAACCCTGCAGGAAGTGGCGCATGTCATCAAGCGGGTGGAAATGGTCATTCGCGTCAAAATGGAAATTAAGCGGTACGTGAATGAATTGGGCACGGAAGGCCGCCTGATCAGCATGCAGATGGAAGAACTGGTTGGAGGCGTGGAGGAGGAAGCGTGGTTCCTGCTGAAGGATTACGGCAAGGATCCGGCAGAGGAACGCGTTCGTGAAATCCGGGCCAATATCCGCAAGATGAGCTCGGAAGAGCTGCTTGAAGTTCCGCAGATTATTAAGCAGCTGGGCTACAGCAGTAATATCGCTGCCTCCGAGGAAATGGTTGCTCCCCGCGGATATCGGCTGCTTAGCCGCATTCCGCGTCTACCGGCTAACATTCTGAACAACCTGGTGGAGCGGTTCGGGACATTGCCTCACGTGCTGATGGCTACCATTGAAGAGCTTGATGCCGTTGACGGAATTGGTGAGGTTAGGGCGCGCACGATCAAGGAAGGCTTGAAGCGCATCCAAGAGCAGATGTTCATTGACAGACAAATTTAAATCCCATACAATGAGGGAATGCAGATGGGCATTGGTTACAACTGACAATTTAAACCTTTAACGCATCCAGAAACTTCAGCGAAGTTTCTTTTCTCAGGATTGCCATCCATGCTGTTTGTTGCAGTTTTGGGGCATAGTAAAGATGAGGTGGAGCAGAATGATCACGAAGTCAATACCGAGTCTTTTTACAGTGGCGAACTTGTTTCTGGGTATCATCGCCATTATTCTCGTTTTTCCTGAAAATGCAAAGCCGGAATTGGCTGCCATGATGGTTATCATCGCAATGCTGATGGATGGTGTAGACGGTCGGGTCGCCCGGGCATTGAATGCATCGAGCGAATTTGGTAAAGAATTGGATTCCTTATCCGATGTCATTTCCTTCGGAGTCGCGCCAGCGTTTATTATGTATAGTGTTGCTTTCCAGGAGCTTAATCCGGCGCCAGCTTGGATCATTACGGCTCTCTTCCCGATCTGCGGAGCGCTTCGCCTAGCGAGATTTAACGTCGTATCCGGAATGCCGGGCTATTTCATCGGTCTTCCGATTCCGGCAGCAGGCGGCGTATTGGCTACACTGGCTCTGTTCCACAAAGACATCGCGTTATCTGTCCTTATGGCAACAACCCTGGTACTGTCCTTCTTGATGGTTAGCACCGTGCGGTACCCGAACTTCAAGAAACTCGGCATTCCAAAGAACGCCATCTGGGTCGTTCCAATTGTCGTCCTGGTAGCGGTTGTACTAGGTATATTGTTCCCGCACCATTTATCTAAGATCATATTCGTACCGCTCGTTCTATACGCGCTGTACGGCCTAAAAAAAAACGTTGATCGGCGCATTCCAAGCAGGAAACGCAAGCGCAGATTGGAAAATCAGCTTCAAGAAGAAGCTGTTCATAGCGAGCACAGCGCCTAAAGCGCGTCAGTCAATGAAAAAGACCGCCTTCCTCCTCCACTTGGGAGAATGAGGCGGTCTTTTTGTAATGACTTTTGGCGATGCAGATCTAGGTCAGGTTAAACAGGCCGAGTGTACTGCATTTATCGGATTCGCGTTCAATGACGTCGTCCAGCTTGATCTCAAGCAGGTTGCACATGGCGGACATGTAGAACAAATTGCGGCCTAGCTCGTTTTGAATGGCTTCTTTGCAATGCTCGCAAAGCTCGCCCGAGATGTGGTGATGAACCTTGGTCTTGGCTTGCTCCAGATTAAAGTCATCTTCAAATTGCTGCTTACGGGCGTTTAATTCAATGCATCCGCATTCGGTTACGGATTTGGCAACGGCACGGTTGACGGAAGCGCCGGATTGACCGTACTTGGACAGGACGTCCAGCAAGCTGCGATGTCGCAGCAGCAGCTCGGATACTTGCTGCTGAAATTGCTCCAACGTTGGTGCATGCATCAGTTCCACCTCATTTCAAGAATGGGTTGCTATGGTATTATTATAAGCCTCCTCGCCCCGTATTTCAAAACGGATTTGCCCTATTTGTCCCAATACGGCGGCAAGTTAATAATTTCTAATGCTTTCCTGTCCTCCCTACGATTAACGTTACAATAATTGGAACATAATTGTAATGGAGGTGGATTTATATGATGATGAGACGAATGATTCAAGGGATTGGGCTATTGTTTGGCGGTGTGCTCGGAGCTCGAATGTACAGCTCGTTAAACGCAGGCATCAGCTGGTCAGCTTCGACTAGCGGCTTGCTGCAGCATTCCGGCGGGTATTACATGAATGTAGGGATCGGCGCAATCTGCGGCTTAGCGGCGGCAACCATATTGGCAGGGCCAATCATGAGGCGGGTGCAGCAGGGGGCAGAACGGGTATCAGCGATGCCGATGGGCGAATTGCTGGCAGGCGGAGCCGGGTTGCTGGGCGGCCTGGCATTATCAGCACTGCTCTATCCGGTATTGTCGGGGTTTAGCGGCGCGGCGATGTTTATCCCGGCTGTGCTGACGTTGTTTCTAGGGTATGCTGGATTGCGGGTAGGCTTGAATAAACGGGAAGAGTTTGCGGAGCGGATCGCGGCATTGGCCGAGCGGAGTTCGAAAGCCGTGCGTGTAGATGAGGAAAGCAGCTATGAGGAACACAAAATTCTCGATACAAGCGTCATTATTGACGGCCGAATCGCCGATATCTGCAAAACCGGTTTTATTGAAGGTACACTGGTCATTCCCGAGTTCGTGCTGGAGGAGCTGCAGCATATTGCGGATTCGTCCGATTTGCTGAAGCGTAACCGGGGCCGCCGCGGACTTGATATTTTAAACAAAATTCAAAAAGAGCTTGACGTGAAAGTGCTAATCTACGAAGGCGACATGGAAGAAGGCGAAGTAGACAGCAAGCTGGTGAAACTGGCTAAGGCGCTGCACGGCAAAGTGGTGACAAACGATTTTAACCTGAACAAGGTGTGCGAGCTGCAGGGCGTATCCGTACTTAATATCAATGATTTGGCCAATGCCGTGAAGCCGGTCGTTCTGCCGGGCGAGGAAATTGTCGTTCAGGTTATTAAGGATGGCAAGGAGCACGGTCAAGGCGTTGCTTATTTGGATGACGGCACGATGATCGTGGTAGAGGGCGGCAGAGATTACATCGGAACGACGATGGAAGTGCTCGTAACGAGCGTGCTGCAAACGTCCGCTGGGCGCATGATTTTCGCCAAGCCGAAGCTGTTGGAAAAAGCGCTGTAACAAGGTATGATAGTACACGGATGATTTTCCCTGCTGAGAGGTTTTTCGGGCGGAGGGAAAGTCGAAGTTTACAGCGGCGGGGCGGTTGAAAGGCGTGGAAGCAGCAGAGGCAAAATGGGGTGTTGTCGTCGTGGCGGCGGGCCGTGGAACACGTATGGGAACGGCCGAGAGCAAGCAGTATTTGCTGCTGAGGGACAAGCCAATACTTGTGCATACCCTGGAAGTGTTTGAAGCGATGGCCGAAATCGCCGATGTATGTCTTGTCGTTGGCGAAGACGATGTTTCGCGCTGCGAGGCCATGGTCGCCACCTATGGTTTGCATAAGGTGAAGACTGTCTTGGCAGGGGGCAGCGAACGGCAGCATTCCGTGCGGATCGGCATGGCTGCGCTCCATAGCGATGTGAATTGGATCATGGTGCATGACGGCGTAAGGCCGTTCGTTACGCATGAAGCGGTACGAGCCTGTATGCGCAAAGCTACCCTTACAGAAGCCGCGGTGATGGCCGTGCCTGTTAAAGATACGATTAAACAAGTGAATGAGGCCGGCGTCATCACGAAGACCCCGGAACGGCGGAGCTTGTGGGCGATTCAAACGCCGCAGGCTTTTCGCCGTTCTTTGCTGTGGGAAGCGCTGGAGCGGGCGGTGCAGGATGATTTTCTGGGCACCGACGATGCGATGGCGGTTGAACGGCTGGGCGTAAGCGTCTCGGTGGCCCAAGGCGATTACACGAACATCAAAATCACAACACCGGAGGATCTGCCTTATGCGGAATTTTTGCTGGCGGTCCGCGACCGGGAGAGGGGAACGGAGCAATGATTCGAGTAGGACAAGGCTTTGACGTGCATCAGCTGGTGAAGGGACGACCGTGTATTATTGGAGGCGTGACCCTTCCGTACGAAAGGGGACTGCTTGGCCATTCCGATGCGGATGTGCTGCTGCACGCGATCAGCGATGCGGTGCTGGGGGCGCTTGGACTTGGCGATATCGGGAAGCATTTTCCTGATACGGATCCGGCTTTCAAGGATGCGGACAGCTTGAAGCTGCTTCAGCACATCTGGTCGCTTGTAAAGGAGCGAGGCTACAAGCTCGGCAACGTGGATGCGACGATCATTGCGCAGCGGCCGAAGATGGCGCCTTATATCCCGCAAATGGTGGAAGTGATTGCCGGTGCACTAGAGGCGGAAGACAACACCCAAGTAAACGTAAAGGCGACGACGACGGAGCAGCTCGGCTTTACTGGACGCGGCGAAGGCATTGCCGCGCAAGCGGTTGTCTGCCTTGTAAAAGTTATGCTATGATTCAGCAATACGTATAGTCGACGGGAGGAGCGGAGCTTTATGTCCGATCAAATCAGGGTGCGTTATGCACCGTCACCTACAGGGCATCTGCATATCGGCAATGCAAGAACGGCCTTATTCAATTATTTGTTCGCCCGCAATCTTGGGGGCAAATTCATTATTCGGATCGAAGATACCGACGTGAAGCGCAACGTAGCGGGCGGCGAGGAAAGTCAGCTGACTTACTTGAAATGGCTCGGCATCACATGGGATGAGAGCGTGGATGTCGGCGGCGGATACGGTCCATATCGTCAAACGGAGCGTCTCGATATCTACCGGAACTATTGGCAGGAGCTGCTCGACCGCGGGTTGGCATACAAATGCTACTGCACGGAAGAAGAATTGGAGCAGGAGCGGGAAGAGCAGACGGCGCGCGGCGAAATGCCCCGCTATTCCGGCAAGCACCGCAGCCTCACGGCTGAGGAGCGGGCGACGTTCGAAGCGGAAGGACGGATCCCAAGCATTCGTTTCCGCGTGCCGGAAGGCAAATCCTACGCCTTTGACGACCTCGTCAAAGGACAAATCAGCTTCGAATCCGACGGGATCGGCGACTTCGTCATCGTGAAGAAGGACGGTATTCCAACGTATAACTTTGCCGTTGCGCTCGATGACCATCTCATGGCAATTAGCCATGTGCTTCGCGGCGAGGACCATATTTCCAACACGCCTCGTCAATTGATGATCTACGAAGCGTTCGGCTGGGAGCCGCCGGTTTTCGGCCATATGACGCTCATCGTGAATGAAAACCGCAAGAAGCTCAGCAAGCGCGACGAGTCCATCATTCAGTTCATTGAGCAGTACGACAAGCTGGGCTATTTGCCGGAGGCGATGTTCAACTTTATTACGCTGCTCGGCTGGTCGCCTGAGGGCGAGCAGGAGATTTTCACGCGCGAAGAGCTGATCTCTGTATTCACGGCGAATCGTCTGAGCAAGAGTCCGGCTGTTTTCGATACGAACAAGCTGAGCTGGATGAACAATGAGTATATGAAGAAGACGGATGTTCCTCGTCTAGTGGATATGTGTATTCCCCATTTGCTGAAGGCAGGCAGACTGTCTTCCGGTGAGCTTTCCGAGGCCCAGCGCGCGTGGGTGAACGATCTTGTCGCGCTGTATCAGGATAAGCTGCGTTATGCAGCCGATATCGTACCGCTGACGGAACTGTTCTTCCTGCCGGAAGCTGTCGATGAAGATGAAGCGGCTGCCGTGCTCGCGGAAGAACAGGTGCCGATCGTGCTGGCAGCATTCCTGGAACAAGTGAAAGTGATGGGTGATTTGCATGTCGACGGCATCAAGGCGGCGATCAAATCTGTACAGCAGACGACTGGCTTCAAGGGTAAGCAATTATTCATGCCGATCCGCGCTGCCTTGACGGGTCAGACGCATGGGCCTGATCTGAACGCAACGATCGTGCTGCTCGGTAAAGCGAAGGTACAAAATCGCCTGCAGGGCAGGCTGGCATAATTTAGTTTGTCCGGTCAGTAACTGGGCGGAGGGGTACTTGTCAGTTGTAGGGCTGTGGGCTATACTTGAGGTACTCATTTGAAATCGAATCTTTTTATCATAAGCAATAAGGCTTAGAACAGGATCGTTTATTTCAAGAAGGAATTTCAGAGAGGGCGACCTTTCAAACGGAGCCGTGCGGGATGATAGTCTTTTCGTATGCACCATTCGTTTGATCGGCTGTGAGTCGCTTATTCCTGGGGATGGACATTGCACCTGGGAGCCGCATCTCCGAACTGCGCTGGCAGGGTGGGTGATGACGCTTCGTCCGCGTTAGGGACGAATAAGACGTTCGCGTGCTGCTGCATGCGATACGAAGCAGAGTGGAACCGCGTTGACACGCCTCTGCAGCCTTTACGGCTGCGGGGGCTTTTTGTTTGTCTGGCTTTGCATAGAATCAAACGAAGCGACAGTCAGGTTATGGTAGAGAGGGGGGCTGGCCATGCTGCGCAGTTTGAAAACCGATATCCAGACTATACTCGAGAACGATCCCGCTGCCCGGAATAAATTCGAGGTTATTTTTACTTATTCGGGTCTTCATGCGATCTGGGCTCACCGGTTCGCGCACGCGTTATTCAAGCGCAAATGGTATACGCTGGCACGCTTGATTTCGCAGACGAGCCGGTTTTTTACGGGGATTGAAATCCACCCGGGAGCGCAAATCGGCGAAGGTCTGTTTATAGACCACGGGATGGGCATTGTCATTGGGGAAACCTGCGAAATCGGAGATAACGTCGTTATCTATCAAGGCGTCACGCTCGGCGGCACCGGCAAAGAGAAAGGCAAGCGGCATCCCACCATCGGGAACAATGTTGTTATTGCATCCGGCGCTAAGGTTCTAGGCTCTTTCAAGGTTGGAGACAATGTGAATATCGGGGCGAACTCCGTCGTTCTTCGAGAGGTTCCGCCCAACAGTACGGTCGTCGGTATTCCAGGCAGAATCGTCAAGCGGGACGGCGCGCGCGTAAATGACCGGCTAGACCACGCCCAGCTCCCCGATCCTGTCATCGAGATGCTTCGGACGATGCAGAAGGAAATTGCGGATTTACGGGCCGAATTGGATAAGGAAAAACATAATCATAAACAACCTGTTGCTGGAGGAGAGAAGAGACCATGACCCTGCGTATCTATAATACGATGACCCGCGAGAAAGAAGTTTTTACGCCTCTTGCTGCGGGTAAAGTAAACATGTATGTGTGCGGGCCGACCGTATACGACTATATTCATATCGGCAATGCGCGTCCGGCGATCTTCTTTGATGTTGTCCGTCGGTATTTGGAATCGATAGGTTATGCCGTTAATTATGTCGTTAACTTTACGGATGTCGACGATAAATTAATTCGCAAGGCGGAGCAGCTGGGTACGACGGTACCCGAGGTAGCTGAGCGTTTCATTGCGGCCTTCAAAGAAAATATCGAAGGATTGGGCATTCACAAGGCGACGATGAACCCGCGGGTAACGGAGAATATGCCGGAAATCATCGCGCTGATCGAGGAGCTTGTGGCTAATGGCAACGCCTACGAGAACGGCGGAGACGTCTTCTTCCGTACGAGCACGTTCGCGGATTACGGCAAGCTGTCACATCAGAATTTGGAGGAGCTGCAGCTTGGCATCCGGATCGGCGTCGACGAGCGCAAAGAAAGCGGCCAAGATTTCGTGCTGTGGAAAGCGGCGAAGCCAGGGGAAATCAAGTGGGAAAGCCCATGGGGACCGGGACGTCCGGGCTGGCATATTGAGTGCTCGGCGATGGCGCGCAAATATTTGGGCGATACGCTGGACATTCACGGCGGCGGACATGACCTGCAGTTCCCGCATCACGAATGCGAGATTGCGCAGTCGGAATCGGTAACGGGCAAGCCGCTTGCGAACTATTGGATGCATAACGGGTACATTAACATCAACAATGAGAAAATGTCCAAGTCGCTTGGAAACGGCATTACGGTGCATGAAATGCTAAAGACGATTAAGCCCGCAGTCATTCGATATTTCATGCTGTCCGCGCATTATCGGAGCCCGCTGAACTTCAGTGACGAGACAATTGCACAGGCGGAGAACAGCGTCGAGCGCATCGCTAACTCTGTGGCAAACATCAAGCACCGTCTGGAAGTGGCAGTCAGTGCGCCCGGCGAGGAACAGGCTGCGCTTCAAGCGCGTGTTGCGGAAATCGAGGCGCAGTTCCATGCCAAGATGGATGATGATTTTAATACGCCGGATGCCATTACTGCCATATTCGAGCTGGTGAGCGAAGCCAATCTTCACTTGCAGCGGCCAGTTGTATCGGCAGAAGCGCTTCGCGTGCTCCTGTCGGCATTCGAGTCGTTTGACCGAGTGCTGGGCCTGCTCGCTGCAGACGAAGAACTGCTGGATGCGGAGATTGATGCGTTGATTGTGGAACGGACCGAAGCGCGCGGCAGCAAGAATTGGAAGCGTGCGGACGAGATTCGCGACCTGCTTGCGGCGCAGGGCATTGTGCTGGAAGATACACCGCAGGGCATTCGTTGGCGGCGCAAATGATGGACATCGGCATGGAAGAGCGGGAGAGTCTCTGGTTTCATGAACCGATGAAGCCCATTAACCTGATGAACCCCATTGTGCTTGCCTACATTGGAGACGCTGTGTTCGAGGTGCTGGTAAGGCAGTATTTGATTTCACTGCCCAACCATAAGCCGAATCATTTGCACAAGCAAGCGACACAATTTGTATCAGCCAAATCCCAGTATTTGATTTTAGAGAAATGGCGGCCGCATTTGACGGAAGAAGAGTCGGACATGATCAGGCGCGGGCGCAACGCGAAGTCTGGCACGATGCCGAAAAATGCGGATCCCGCCCATTATAAACAGGCGACGGCGCTGGAGTGTCTCGTTGGCTACTTATATTACGGAAAGAGAATCGCCCGTTTGCGCGAGCTCATGGAGATCGCTTTTGGAGAAACAGCAGAAACAAGCGACAACGTCGCATCGAAGGAGAATCACAATGAGTGAGCACGAAGAAGGTTCGCAGGAGTGGATTGCAGGCAAGCATCCCGTTATGGAGGCCATCCGCTCCGGCCGCGAAATCAATAAGATTTGGGTAGCGGAACAAGCGCAGAAGAATGCGCAGCCGATTTTGCTGGAGGCGAAGAAAGCGGGGCTTGTCGTACAGGTTGTCGATAAGCGCAAGCTGGATCAGATGGTGGAAGGCGCTGCGCATCAAGGCATCGTCGCGCAGGCGGCGGCTTACCGCTACTTTGAAGTGGAGGAATTGCTGGCGCGGGCGAAGGAAAGCGGCGTAACTCCGTTTTTCCTGCTGCTTGATGAAATCGAGGACCCGCATAATTTAGGTTCTATCCTGCGGACGGCGGAATGCACGGGGGTCCACGGCGTTATTATTCCGAAGCGTCGTTCGGCATCGCTCACGGCTACTGTGGCGAAGACCTCGGCTGGTGCGGTGGAATATGTGCCGGTAGCGCGCATTACGAATATGGCGCAGACCATCGACAAGCTCAAGGAAGCGGGCGTTTGGGTTGCGGGAGCGGATGTCGGCGCCAAGCAGGATGTGTTCGCATCTTCTACCAAATTCGATATGCCGCTTGCGCTTGTTATCGGAAACGAAGCCAAGGGCATCGGCAGACTCATTCGCGAGAAATGCGATTTCCTCATCAAACTTCCCATGCAGGGACAGTTAAACTCATTGAATGCTTCCGTGGCGGCAGGCGTGCTCATGTATGAAGTGCTGCGTCAGCGTTTGAACGGGTAGTCATGCGTCGGCGCGATGATGTGCTCCTGGTCGACGGCTACAACATGATCGGATCATGGCCGGAGCTTGCCTCGCTGCGCGACAAGGATTTGGAGGATGCCCGCGACAGGCTGCTGGAAATGCTGGCGGACTATCAAGGCTTTACCGGCATGATGGTCATTGTGGTATTTGACGCGCATCAAGTTCCGGGAGCGGGCTCAACCTTCAAGCAGCACCGGCTGACTGTCGTGTATACGAAGGAGAAAGAAACGGCGGATGCCTGCATCGAACGCTTAGCCTCAGAACTGGCGCAGCGTAGCCGCAACCTTCACGTGGCGACATCGGATCTGGTGGAGCAGCACGTCGCCTTCGGTAAAGGGGCGCTCCGTATATCAGCCCGGGAGCTTCTTATCGAAATCAAACAAAACCGCAAAGCCATTGAGCGGAAGGTCGAAGAGAAGAGCAAGGTGCGTAATGAGCTTGATGGTAATTTGAGCATCGATATTCGAATGAAGCTGGAAAAGTGGCGGCGAGGACAGAAGTAGATGCACAGGCGAGTCAATTTCGTGTTAGTTAAGGTGACGCAACCGACGAAGAAATCGGCTAAAGGCACCATTTTTGCTAGATTTAGAGGGCAGTTTCGGCGTCATCGTCATTGACGGTTCAAGGTTACGTAATGTATACTAAGTCTATGTTTCTGAACGGGGATAGCTGCTAGACTGTTTTGCGTAACAGTCAGGCTTACACGATCCGATTGATAATGACATTGGCGCCGGTAAATGGAATATGCTACTGAAGTTAAGGGCGTTGGAAGCCTTTCGAGCCGGAGGGATTGTTCGTGAGCATCGACCTCAGAGAATGGAAAACGCTGGATTTTGACTGCAAAACGGACGAAGACATTGTCGAGATGGTTCGCGACGGCGACGGCGAAGCGCTGGAGTATTTGATTAATAAATACAAGAACTTTGTCCGGGCCAAAGCACGTTCCTATTTCCTTATCGGGGCCGACCGCGAGGATATCGTCCAAGAAGGCATGATCGGACTCTATAAAGCGATACGAGATTTTAAAGGGGACAAGCTCGCTTCTTTCAAGGCGTTCGCTGAGCTGTGCATAACGCGGCAGATCATAACCGCGATTAAGACGGCCACGCGGCAGAAGCATATTCCCTTGAATTCCTATGTTTCGCTGGACAAGCCGATTTACGACGAGGATTCAGACCGCACGCTGCTAGACGTCATCTGTGGCACGCGCGTCTCCGATCCGGAAGAACTGATTATAAACCAGGAAGAATTCGTAGGGCTTGAGGACAAAATGTCCGAAATTCTCAGCGATCTGGAACGCAAAGTGCTTATGCTTTATTTGGATGGCAGGTCTTATCAGGAAATCGCAGTCGATTTGGATCGTCATGTGAAATCCATCGACAACGCGCTGCAGCGTGTGAAGCGCAAACTTGAGAGATACCTGGAAGTCCGCGACATCGGTATTTAATAGGGTTTAACCGGAGCCGAAACGGGGCTCTTTTTTTATGGGAAGGTATAATAGGGTTTAAATCTTCCGCCCAGCGACCATACTGGGTAGTGCGGAAATGATTTTTCGTCTTTTTTGCGCTGTTGCCTCGGATTGGAACACGAACGTGCTGCAAGAGAATAGAGAGGCTTTGCGGAGCAGGTTTCCGTTGACACTACCTATTGCTTGTGATAAAGTGTTTTGGTAGCCCTAAATAGGTCTTTTTTTATTATGGGTCAATCAGGCTAGATTCACATACAGCGTTTTATGCTTAGTTTGGGAGGTGTCAACAATGCGGGTTATTATTACGTTGGCTTGCACAAACTGCAAACAAAGAAACTATGCTTCCAGCAAGAACAAACGGAATCACCCTGACCGTATTGAGATGAAGAAGTTTTGCAAGTATTGTAACGAGCATACTCCTCATCGCGAAACAAGATAGGTCAATTTGGAGGTGTGGACGTGGCATTTTTAGCTAAACTGAAGCAAAGCTTCGGGTCGACGTTTTCCTTCTTCACCGACAGCTTCGCGGAATTGAAGAAAGTCCGCTGGCCAAGCCGTAAGGAATTGACAAGCTATTCGCTCGTGGTATTTTTCACGATCCTAGCTGTAACGATTTACTTCTGGGTTCTGGACATTGGAATTTCCGCATTGGTCGAACTGATTGTTTAAGAAGGGGCCAAGGGTGGCTTGTTATGGAAATCATGGAAAAAAGATGGTATGTTGTTCACACCTATTCTGGGTATGAGAACAAAGTAAAAGCGAACCTCGAGAAACGCGTTGAATCCATGGGCATGGAAGATAAAATCTTTCGTGTGCTTGTACCGATGGAGGAAGAAGTGGTAGACAAAGACGGTAAGAAAAAAACCGTCATGCGTAAAGTTTACCCCGGCTATGTCCTCGTCGAAATGGTTCAAACGGATGATTCTTGGTATGTCGTTCGCAACACACCAGGCGTAACTGGCTTCGTCGGTTCAACTGGCTCCGGTTCAAAACCAACTCCGCTTTTGCCTGATGAAGTGGAACAAATTTTGAAACACATGGGCATGGAAGAGCCGAAACCGAAAATCGAATTCGATTTGAAGGAAACAGTACGCGTTAAAGTCGGGCCATTCGCTAACTTTGTCGGAACCGTGGAAGAAATTCTACTCGACAAAAGTAAGTTGAAGGTTCATGTCAACATGTTTGGAAGAGAAACTCCGGTTGAACTGGACTACGGTCAAGTGGAGAAGGTTTAACGGACCGTTCCTCAAGAGCATGTGATTATTACGGCAAGGAGGTGTTCATCATGGCAAAAAAGGTCATCAAGTTGGTAAAACTGCAAGTTCCAGCGGGTAAAGCGAATCCGGCTCCGCCGATCGGTCCAGCGCTAGGTCAAGCAGGTGTTAACATCATGGCGTTCTGTAAAGAGTTCAACGCTCGTACAGCGGATCAAGCGGGTTTGATTATCCCGGTTGTAATCACTGTATTCGAGGATCGTTCGTTCACTTTCGAAACAAAAACGCCGCCGGCTGCAGTTCTTCTTCGCGTAGCTGCTAAGATCGCTAAAGGTTCCGGTGAGCCGAACAAGAAGAAAGTCGCAACGGTTAAACGTTCTGTTGTTCGTGAGATCGCTGAACAAAAAATGCCTGACCTCAACGCAGCTTCTGTAGAAGCAGCAATGCGCATGGTTGAAGGTACAGCGCGCAGCATGGGCGTTATCGTCGAGGACTAATTTCGATAGATGCACCATGCTTCGGACACGCTAGACTGCGTTGTCTGACTGACGGACCGGTTGGTTTCGTTCAGGTGGGAGGGTCTCCGTATTCGTATGGAGGATTTTCCGTTATTACCACATAAGGAGGAGAATTTTAATGGCTAAGCATGGTAAAAAATATCAAGAAGCTGCAAAGCTGATTGATGCTGAAGCGACTTATGAGTCGTTTGAAGCAATTGAACTCGTTAAAAAAGCCGCTACTGCAAAATTCGACGAAACTGTTGAAGTTGCTGTGCGTCTGGGTGTAGACCCTAAGAAACAAGACCAAGCTGTCCGCGGTGTTGTTGTACTACCGCACGGTACTGGTAAAACAAAACGCGTACTCGTTTTTGCGAAAGGCGATAAAGCTAAAGAAGCAGAAGCAGCAGGCGCAGACTATGTTGGCGATGCTGACGTAATCGCTAAAATCCAACAAGGCTGGTTCGAGTTCGACGTTTGCGTTGCGACTCCGGACATGATGGCTGAGGTTGGTAAGCTCGGCCGTATCCTCGGCGGTAAAGGCCTTATGCCTAACCCTAAAGCGGGTACAGTAACGTTCGACGTTACGAAAGCCGTTCAAGAGATCAAGGCTGGTAAGATTGAATACCGTCTCGACAGAGCAGGTCAAATCCATGCACCGATCGGTAAAGTGTCGTTCGACTCCACAAAGCTGAACGAAAACTTGAAAGCACTGATTGATGCGCTGAACCGTGCAAAACCGGCTGCAGCTAAAGGGGTTTACCTGAAAGGTATTTCTGTTTCCTCGACAATGGGTCCAGGCGCTCGTTTGAACGCTTCTGCATACCGCTAAGAGAACAGAAATTTAAAATCGAATATGCATACCGAAGACAGTAGGTGCCTTCATGAAGAGGCTTAATTTCCTACCGAGGTGTTATGATAAACGTGTTTGTACGCTTTCATCCTCCGGGATGAAGTGAGTAACGGACCATCATGGCCTTCGCACTGTCTGCGGGGGCCTTTCTCATGCATCGCGGGGAAGGAATCCGCTGCAACAATCGGGATGTTGACAACATAACGGGAGGTGTACATTTTGGCAAACGCAAAAATCATTCAAGATAAAGAGCTGGCTGTTGCAGAGATCACGACGAAACTTCGCGAGAGCTCGAGCACAGTTGTTGCTGATTATCGTGGTCTTAACGTAGCGCAAGTAACTGAGCTTCGTAAACAATTGCGCGAAGCTAACGTCGAGTTTCAAGTATTGAAAAACTCGCTCGTTCGCCGTGCAACTGCACAAGCGGAACTGACTGAATTGGATGCTGTTCTGGCCGGCCCTACGGCCATCGCTTTCAGCAAAGAGGATGCAGTAGCTCCAGCCAAAATTTTGGCTGACTTCGCTAAAAAGAACGATGCTTTGAAACTTAAAGGCGGCGTTGTTGAAGGTCAAGTATTTAACGCGGATCAAATCAAAGCGCTGGCAGATCTGCCATCCCGCGAAGGTTTGCTTTCCATGCTTCTCAGCGTGCTTCAAGCACCTATGCGCAACTTTGCCCTTGCGGTTAAAGCTGTTGCAGAGAAACAAGAAGCTTAAGATGATTGGTTTGACTTGACCTTATGGTCGAGTCAGCATTCATCTAAGATGATTGGTTTGACTTGACCCATGGTCGAGTCAGCATTTATCTAAGACGATTGATTTGTGTAGACCTTTGGTCTACACAGCAATTATCTGCAATTCTGGCTTGCCGGATTCCATGCACGACCATACTAAAACAAATTATTGGAGGTTTATCTCATGAGTAAAGAGCAAATCTTGGAAGCCATTAAAGGCATGAACGTTCTTGAACTGAACGACCTGGTTAAAGCAATCGAGGAAGAATTCGGCGTAACTGCTGCAGCACCTGTAGCATTCGGCGGCGGCGCAGCAGCAGCTGTAGTTGAAGAGCAATCCGAATTTGACGTTATCTTGAACAACGCTGGTGCTTCCAAAATCAACGTTATCAAAGTCGTTCGCGAAATCACAGGTCTTGGCCTGAAAGAAGCGAAAGATCTTGTTGACAGTGCTCCAAAAGCAATCAAAGAAAAAGTATCCAAAGAGGATGCTGAAGCAGTTAAAGCTAAACTCGAAGAAGCAGGCGCTTCTGTAGAAGTGAAGTAATAAACTGCTTATAGCGGAAAGCCCCTTGAAGCGATAAGCTTCAAGGGGCTTCCTTTATTCCGCTGAACAGGAGGGATAACATGTCGGACCATTATTACACGCAAACTCCGGAGACGAAGCATGATCGCCATGAGCTCGAAACCGTGCTGCGCGGACATAAGCTGCGTTTTATGACAGATGCCGGCGTATTTTCCAAGACGGGAATCGACTATGGAAGCCGTGTCCTCATTGATGCGCTGCAAATTAGCGAACAGGCCCGTGTATTGGATGTGGGCTGCGGTTACGGTCCCATGGGGATTACAGCTGCGAAACTAGCTCCCGGCGGACATGTGACGATGATCGACATTAACGAGAGAGCGGTTGCTCTTGCCGCGGAGAATGTGCAGCGTAATGGCGTGACGAATGCAGTGGTTTTGCAAAGCGATATTTATGAGCAGGTGAAGGATCAGTCATTCGATACCATTATTACGAATCCGCCGATTCGTGCGGGTAAAGATGTGGTTCATCGGATCTTCGAGGAAGGCGAACGCTTGCTTGAGCCGGGCGGTTCAATGTGGGTCGTGATCCAGAAGAAACAGGGAGCACCGTCAGCAGCCGCAAAACTGGAAGCATTATTTGAAAGCGTAGAAGAAGTGACGAAAGACAAAGGCTATCGCATTTTTAGGGCAAGGAAGAGTCAATAGGCAGGGGTATAACAATTTGTTGACTTGAATTTGTCGATGTGGTATCATTATGAAATGTCAGCATTAAAATGGGCTCAATCTCTTTAGTAGACTAAAATGTCAAGCGCTTTTTTAAATGTATAGGAAGCGTGAAATTGACGTATAATGTTTACGTTTTGGGTCAAAATTACTTGGTATGAGACTTTTGCGGGGCAAGCAGCGTAGAAGCAGGACTGACTGAAGCACGCTCTTTTTTCGAACTTTCGATAAGGGCTTTTCTTTATTTGAATCAGAATTTGTTTGCTGCACATTCTGGTTACAGCAATGTTTGTGTATACAAGGTCATTGTTCACTTTCTGTGAAGCAGACATGAGGGGTGAGGTTAAGTTGGCAGGACAACTTGTTCAGAATGGGCGTCGCACGCGTAGAAGCTATGCCCGCATCCACGAGGTTCTCGAAGTTCCGAACCTGATTGAAATCCAACAAAAATCGTATGAGAAGTTTTTGGAGAAGGACTTGCTTGAGCTTTTCCAAGACATTTCGCCGATTCAGGATTTTACAGGCAATTTGATGCTAGAGTTCATCGACTATTCACTTGGCGAGCCGAAGTATTCTGTTGATGAGTCGAAGGAGCGCGACGTTACTTATGCTGCGCCGCTTCGTGTTAAAGTTAGGCTCATTAATAAAGAGACCGGCGAAGTGAAAGAGCAAGAAGTGTTCATGGGCGATTTTCCGCTGATGACCGAGACGGGCACTTTTATTATTAATGGTGCGGAGCGCGTCATCGTCAGCCAATTGGTGCGTTCACCTAGCGTTTACTTTAGCACGAAAGTAGACAAAAACGGTAAGAAAAATTACACGGCAACGGTAATTCCGAACCGCGGCGCTTGGCTGGAGCTTGAAACCGATGCGAAGGACATTATTTATGTCCGTATTGACCGTACTCGTAAAATTCCTGTGACGGTTCTTCTGCGTGCGCTTGGATTTGGTACCGATGCTGAAATTTTGGAATTACTGGGCCACGATGAGTATATCCGTAACACGCTGGATAAAGATAACACCGATTCCACCGAAAAAGCGCTTATCGAAATTTACGAAAGACTGCGTCCAGGCGAGCCGCCAACGCTTGATAACGCCAAGAGCTTGCTCGTCGCGCGTTTCTTTGATCCAAAGCGTTATGACTTGGCTAATGTCGGCCGGTACAAAATCAATAAGAAACTGCACATCAAGAACCGGTTGTTCAATCAACGTTTGGCTGAAACATTGGTGGATCCGTCCACTGGCGAGATTTTGGCTGAAGCCGGTCAAATGATTGACCGCCGTTTGCTGGATGAACTGATCCCGCACTTAGAGAACAACGTCGGATTCAAAACGTATCACGTTGCTAATGGTGTACTTGATGCGGATAGTATTCCTCTTCAAACCATCAGTGTATACTCGCCTCTTGATGAGAGCAAGGTCATCAAAGTCATTGCTAACGGCATTATCGATAAAGCCGTTAAACATGTGACTCCGGCTGATATTATTGCATCGATCAACTACTTTATTGACCTGCTGCACGGTGTCGGAAGCACGGATGACATTGACCATCTGGGTAACCGTCGTTTGCGTTCTGTGGGCGAGCTGCTTCAGAACCAATTCCGTATCGGTCTATCCCGTATGGAACGCGTGGTTCGCGAGCGCATGTCCATTCAAGATGCTAACGCGATCACGCCGCAGGCGCTGATCAACATACGTCCGGTCATTGCGTCCATTAAAGAGTTCTTTGGGTCCTCCCAATTGTCGCAATTTATGGATCAGACTAACCCGCTTGCCGAGCTTACGCACAAACGCCGTCTGTCCGCACTCGGACCCGGCGGTTTGACTCGGGAACGCGCGGGCTTCGAGGTCCGTGACGTTCATAACTCCCACTACGGCCGTATGTGCCCAATCGAGACACCGGAGGGTCCGAACATCGGGCTGATTAACTCCTTGTCCACATTTGCGCGCATTAATGAGTACGGATTTATCGAAGCGCCTTATCGCTGGGTAGATCCTAAAACAGGAATCGTAACGGAGCAGATTGCATATCTAACGGCTGATGAAGAAGATAACTATGTTATCGCGCAAGCAAATGCGAAGCTTACCGAAGAAGGCAAGTTCGTGGATGATGCCGTTATCGTACGTTATAACAAACAAGCCGATAATATTTTGACCATGCCTACGGAACGTGTTGACTATATGGACGTTTCGCCAAAACAAGTTGTATCCGTCGCGACGGCGCTCATTCCGTTCCTCGAGAACGATGACTCCAACCGTGCGCTCATGGGATCCAACATGCAGCGGCAGGCTGTTCCGCTTCTCATTCCGAAAGCACCGCTTGTTGGTACAGGAATGGAACATAAGTCTGCGAAAGACTCCGGCGTGTGTATCGTTTCCAAGCATGACGGTATCGTAGAACGCGTATCCGCAAATGAAATCTGGGTTCGCCGCGTCGAAATGGTCGACGGCAAACCGGTTACAGGCGATTTGGTGAAACATAAACTGCATAAGTTTATGCGTTCTAACCAAGGTACGTGCATCAACCAACGTCCGATCTGCCAAAAAGGCGACATCGTGAAGAAAGGCGACATCCTTGCGGATGGACCTTCTACAGAAATGGGCGAATTGGCCCTTGGCCGAAACGTAGTCGTTGCGTTCATGACGTGGGAAGGCTACAACTATGAGGATGCCATCCTGCTTAGCGAGAAACTGGTCAAAGAAGACGTGTATACGTCCATTCATATTGAAGAATATGAATCGGAAGCGCGTGACACCAAGCTTGGACCGGAAGAAATTACACGCGACATTCCAAACGTCGGAGAAGAAGCGCTCCGCAACCTAGACGAGCGCGGAATTATCCGCGTAGGCGCTGAGATCAGCGCAGGAGACATTCTCGTCGGTAAAGTAACGCCTAAAGGGGTTACGGAGCTGACGGCTGAAGAACGCCTGCTGCATGCGATCTTCGGTGAGAAAGCGCGTGAAGTTCGCGATACTAGTTTGCGCGTTCCGCACGGTACGGACGGTATCGTTGTAGATGTTAAAGTATTTACCCGCGAGAACGGCGATGAGCTGCCTCCTGGCGTAAATCAGTTGGTTCGCGCATATATCGCTCAGAAACGTAAGATCTCTGAAGGCGATAAAATGGCCGGACGTCATGGTAATAAAGGGGTTATCGCCCGCATCCTTCCGGAGGAAGATATGCCGTTCCTGCCGGATGGAACGCCTGTAGAGGTTGTTCTTAACCCGCTCGGCGTACCTTCGCGGATGAACATCGGTCAAGTGCTTGAAGTCCATCTTGGTATGGCTTGTAAGCGTCTTGGCATCCACGCCGCAACACCGGTATTCGACGGCGCGCGCGAGTATGACGTATTTGATTCCATGGAAGAAGCCGGCATGCAGCGCAACGGTAAAACGATCTTGTACGATGGACGCTCCGGCGAACCGTTCGAGCGTGAAGTTACCGTCGGCGTCATGTACATGATCAAACTGGCACACATGGTTGATGATAAAATCCATGCCCGTTCTACAGGTCCTTACTCACTTGTTACGCAGCAGCCATTGGGCGGTAAAGCTCAGTTCGGCGGCCAGCGCTTCGGGGAGATGGAGGTATGGGCGCTTGAAGCATACGGTGCAGCTTATACGCTGCAAGAGATTTTGACCGTCAAGTCCGATGATGTCGTTGGACGGGTTAAAACATACGAATCCATCGTAAAAGGCGAGAACGTTCCTGAACCGGGCGTTCCGGAATCCTTTAAAGTTTTGATCAAGGAGCTTCAGAGCTTGGGCATGGACGTGAAAATCCTGACCGAGAACGAAGAAGAGATCGAAATGAAAGAAATTGATGATGAAGATGACGGTACGTCGGATAAACTCAACCTCAATCTTGAAGGTTCGGAAGTCGGCGTGGAATAACGAGCTACAAGCTTTTCTACGAATGCCGGTTCGTCTTCACGGGCGAGTCAAGCCGGAGAGTGCCTTCGCGAGCACGCTCCGGCTGTAAGGCATTCATACAGCAAGATCAAAGTGAACCATGACGAAGGAGGGTTGCTCCTTGTTGGACGTGAACAACTTCGAGTATATGAAGATTGGATTGGCATCGCCGGATAAAATCCGATCGTGGTCCCGCGGAGAAGTGAAGAAACCGGAGACGATCAACTACAGGACGTTGAAACCGGAGAAAGAAGGTCTTTTCTGCGAAAAGATCTTTGGACCTACGAAAGATTGGGAATGCCATTGCGGTAAATACAAACGCGTTCGTTATAAAGGCGTTGTCTGCGACCGCTGCGGCGTTGAAGTAACGCGTGCAAAAGTACGTCGTGAACGGATGGGCCACATTGAGCTGGCAGCTCCGGTTTCGCATATTTGGTACTTCAAAGGGATTCCTAGCCGTATGGGCCTTGCGCTCGATATGTCGCCTCGTTCCCTAGAAGAGATCATCTATTTTGCATCTTATGTAGTAACGGATCCAGGGGATACGCCGCTTGAGAAGAAGCAGCTGCTCTCCGAGAAGGAATACCGCAGCTACCGTGAGAAGTACGGCTATGGCTTCCAAGCCGGCATGGGTGCTGAAGCAGTCAAGAAGCTTCTTCAAGATATCGATGTTGAACGTGAGCTGGAAACGCTGAAGGAAGACCTGCGTACGGCACAAGGCCAACGTCGTAACCGTGCGATAAAGCGTCTTGAAGTTATCGAAGCTTTCCGCAACTCCGGCAACATGCCGGAATGGATGATTCTCGATGTGCTTCCGGTCATTCCGCCTGAGCTTCGTCCGATGGTGCAGCTTGACGGCGGACGTTTTGCGACGTCTGACTTAAATGACTTGTACCGCCGTGTAATTAATCGCAACAATCGTCTGAAACGTCTGCTCGATCTCGGTGCTCCCGACATCATCGTGCAGAACGAGAAGCGTATGCTTCAAGAAGCGGTTGATGCGCTTATCGATAACGGCCGCCGCGGCCGCCCTG
This sequence comes from Paenibacillus sp. R14(2021), assembly GCF_019431355.1. NCBI lineage: Bacteria > Bacillati > Bacillota > Bacilli > Caryophanales > Paenibacillaceae > Paenibacillus > Paenibacillus sp. R14(2021). Next base: position 3,529,078 of record NZ_CP080269.1, on the reverse strand, counting down.
TAACGGGCCCGGGTAACCGTCCGCTTAAATCGCTCAGCCATATGCTTAAAGGTAAGCAAGGTCGCTTCCGTCAGAACTTGCTCGGTAAACGGGTTGACTACTCTGGTCGTTCCGTAATCGTTGTTGGTCCTAGCTTGAAGATGTTCCAATGCGGTCTGCCGAAAGAGATGGCGCTTGAGCTCTTTAAGCCATTTGTTATGAAAGAATTGGTTAATAAAGGTCTTGCGCACAACATTAAGAGCGCTAAGCGCAAAGTAGAGCGTGTCAGCCCTGAAGTATGGGATGTTCTTGAAGAAGTCATCAAGGAACACCCCGTTCTTCTCAATCGTGCCCCGACCCTTCACCGTTTGGGTATCCAAGCGTTCGAACCGATCTTGGTTGAAGGCCGTGCGATCAAGCTGCATCCGCTCGTTTGTACCGCCTACAATGCCGACTTTGACGGTGACCAAATGGCTGTTCACGTACCGCTGTCTGCGGAAGCGCAAGCTGAAGCTCGCCTGCTGATGCTGGCATCGGGTAACATTTTGAACCCGAAAGACGGCAAGCCGGTTGTAACGCCTTCGCAGGATATGGTACTCGGCAGCTTCTATCTGACGATGGACAATAAAGACGGTCAAGGCAACGGATCCGTATTTGCGACGGTGAACGAAGCGATTTCGGCATATCAACGTGGTATTGTATCCCTGCATGCTCGGATCTTCATCCCCGTTAAAGTGCTGAAGAAAACATCTTTCACGGATGCACAACAGAAAGCTCTGATTTCGACAACGGTGGGTAAAGTTATTTTCAATGAGATCTTCCCGCCTGATTTCCCGTATATCAACGAACCGACTAAAGTGAACTTACTTCAAGGTACGCCGGACAAATACTTTGTCCATGAGAAAGGCGCGGATCTGATTGAGTTCATGAACGGGATCGCACAAATCGGAGGAGTCGGCAAAGAGTATCTTGGCTTGATCATTGCGGAATGCTTCCGTCAATACCATACAACTCGTACATCCATTATGCTTGATCATATCAAGCAGCTTGGTTTTACGTACTCGACTCGTGCGGGTATTACGGTTGCGGTATCTGACGTTATCGTACCGAAAGAGAAACAAGAGATTCTAAGGGAATCTGAAGATAAAGTTAAAGTCGTCTCGAATCAATACCGTCGCGGTTTGATTACGAACGAAGAACGATACGATCGTGTCATCGAGATCTGGAGCAAGACTAAAGACCAGATTACCGAAATTCTCATGAAATCGATGGATCGTTACAACTCCATCATGCTCATGGTGGACTCCAAAGCGCGGGGTAACAAATCTCAAATCACGCAGCTTGGCGGTATGCGCGGACTGATGGCCAATCCATCCGGACGTATTATCGAGTTGCCGATCAAATCGAACTTCCGTGAAGGCCTCACAGTCCTCGAGTACTTTATCTCGACGCACGGTGCGCGTAAAGGTCTTGCCGATACAGCGCTGCGGACAGCTGACTCGGGTTATCTGACCCGTCGTTTGGTTGACGTTGCGCAAGACGTTATCGTGCGCGAAGATGATTGCGGAACAGACAAGGGCTTCAGAGTTAGCAGAATTCAAGACGGTAAAGAGGTCATCGAAGACCTGTACGATCGTATTGAAGGCCGTTACTCCTTCGAAACCGTCCGTAACCCGCAATCTGGTGAAGTTATTCTTCACCGGAACCAACTGATCGACTCGAACAAAGCTGAGGAAGTCATTGCAGCTGGCGTAGAGAGTCTGCAAATTCGTTCCGTACTGAGTTGCCGCGCTCGTCATGGCGTCTGCAAAATCTGTTATGGACGTAACCTGGCAACAGGTAAATTCGTTGAGATCGGTGAAGCAGTAGGCATCATCGCTGCGCAATCGATCGGTGAGCCGGGAACACAGCTTACTATGCGTACATTCCATACCGGCGGTGTTGCCGGAGACGATATCACGCAAGGTTTGCCGCGTATTCAAGAGCTCTTCGAAGCACGTAACCCGAAAGGTCAAGCGATCATTTCCGAAATCGACGGGGTTATTAAAGACATCCGCGAAACGAAGGATCGCCGTGAAATCGAAGTGCAGGGCGAAGCCGAGTCCAAAACGTATGCAGTTACGTACGGATCACGTATCCGCGTAGTCAAAGGCAAGCAAATAGAGGCTGGCGACGAGCTGACAGACGGCTCCATCGATCCGAAAGATATGCTTCGGATCAAAGGGATCCGCGGCGTGCAGAACTATATCCTTCAGGAAGTTCAGCGCGTTTACCGGAACCAAGGGGTAGAAATCAACGATAAGCATATTGAAGTAATGGTCAAACAAATGCTTCGTAAAATCCGGATCATCGAAGCAGGGGATACTGCGCTTCTGCCGGGTGCATTCGTTGATATTCATGAATACGAAGCGGCTAACCGCGAGGCGATTCTGTCTGGTAAAGAGCCTGCAGTTGCCAAGCCGGTTTTGCTTGGTATTACGAAAGCGTCGCTTGAGACGGATTCCTTCCTGTCCGCGGCATCGTTCCAAGAAACGACACGTGTCTTGACTGACGCTGCAATCAAAGGAAAAGTCGACCAATTGCTAGGTCTGAAAGAGAATGTTATCATCGGTAAGCTGATTCCGGCAGGAACGGGCATGCAGCGCTATAGAAGCGTGCACGTAGCTGGAATGGACGATGAAGTGGTTGAAGAACAGCTGGAAGCCGAAACGGTTTCTGTAGAATCCTAAAGGTTCAAGCTTGCCTTAAACGAACAGCATGAGGTCAAAGAGCGAGAGGGAGTTTTCGAATTGCTTCGAGAACGCCAGCCGCTCTTTGCGCTGTTAGGCGAGCAGGCGTGAATTTACATCTATTTCAATAACTATCTCTACAGCCATGCTTGACATTGTTATGATTAAAATGCTAATATGTCGTAGTGTGCCTAATCGCACAACCTCTGCACTGGTCAGTTTCGAGTGACTTGGAAGGATGGTTATTATGCGATTTATTATAGGTAGTAAACAAACGACGAAGTTGGTGGAGCAAGGCAAGGCCACCCAAGTCTATGTTGCGCAAGATGCAGATCCGCGGCTGAAGGACAATATTGTTCGGCTTTGCGAGACAGCAAGTGTGCCTATTATCTGGTCGGATTCAATGAAAAGCCTTGGGGAAACCTGCGGAATTGAAGTTGGCGCAGCGATGGCAGCGGTTATAACGGAAATCGAATAGGGAAATGTTGTTTTTACACCGCCAGAAGGCGAGGTAAAAACTTTCGTTTGTCTCTTTATGAACCGCCTGGATCTGTGGGCTTAATCGCCAATATGTCTTGAATGCTTTACTAATTGAGGAAGGGGGATGCAACATGCCAACAATTAACCAACTGGTCCGTAAAGGCCGTGAAGCGAAAATCGTTAAATCGAAATCGCCAGCGTTGCAAAGAGGATTCAATGCACTTAGACGTGAAGAAACAAACCTGAGCTCACCACAAAAACGCGGGGTTTGCACACGTGTAGGCACGATGACACCGAAAAAACCGAACTCCGCATTGCGGAAATATGCGCGTGTACGTTTGACGAACCGCGTAGAGGTTACGGCTTATATCGGAGGTATTGGACACAACCTTCAAGAGCATAGCGTAGTATTGGTTCGCGGCGGCCGGGTAAAAGATCTTCCGGGTGTTCGTTACCATATCGTGCGCGGTGCGCTTGATACTGCGGGTGTTAACAACCGTAAACAAGCTCGTTCCAAATACGGAACTAAACGTCCTAAAGTTAAAAAATAAGACAAGCATAGCCGGTAACGGTTAATCTTATCCTAAAATGTAAAACTAGAAGAAAGGGGGACTTCCACATGCCACGTAAAGGTCCAGTAACAAAACGTGATGTTTTGCCAGATCCGATGTACAGCAGCAAGCTTGTAACTCGTTTGATCAACCGTATTATGGTTGACGGCAAACGCGGTGTAGCGGCTACAATTTTGTATGATGCGTTCAAGCTTATCAATGAGCGTACAGGCAAAGACCCGATGGAAGTTTTTGAAGTAGCAATTAAGAACATCATGCCAGTACTTGAAGTTAAAGCACGCCGTGTCGGCGGTTCGAACTATCAAGTGCCGATCGAAGTTAAACCAGAGCGTCGTACAGCGCTTGGTCTCCGTTGGCTCGTGAACTACTCACGTAACCGCGGTGAGAAAACGATGGAGGAGCGTCTAGCTGCCGAAATCATCGATGCTTCGAACAACACAGGTTCATCCGTTAAAAAACGCGAAGATACACACAAGATGGCTGAAGCGAATAAAGCGTTCGCTCACTATCGTTGGTAGAATTCGCATAAACGAAAGGAGACTGAATTATGGCAAGAGAGTTCTCCTTGAAAAATACGCGTAATATCGGGATCATGGCGCATATTGACGCAGGTAAAACAACCACAACGGAGCGGATCCTGTTTTATACAGGCCGTACCCACAAAATCGGCGAGGTGCACGAAGGTGCAGCAACGATGGACTGGATGGAGCAGGAACAAGAGCGCGGAATCACGATTACGTCCGCTGCAACGACTGCTCAATGGAATGGTCACCGCATCAATATTATCGACACCCCGGGACACGTTGACTTCACAGTAGAAGTTGAGCGTTCCCTTCGCGTATTGGACGGGGCCGTTGGTGTTTTCAGTGCAAAGGAAGGCGTTGAACCGCAATCCGAAACAGTTTGGCGTCAAGCTGACCGTTACGGAGTACCGCGGATCGCCTACGTCAACAAAATGGATATTATCGGCGCAGACTTCCTTAACGTAGTTAGAGATATGCGCTTGCGTCTTAACGCAAATGCTGTAGCTATTCAATTGCCGATCGGTGCAGAGAACGACTTCGTAGGCGTAATCGACTTGGTTGAACGAGTTGCTTACAAATACAAAGACGATCTTGGTAAGGATCCGGAGAAAATTGAAATCCCTGCAGAATACAAGGACCAAGTTGAAGAACTCCGCTTGGAAATGATCGAGAAAGTTGCTGAGCTTGATGAAGAGCTCACAATGAAATATCTCGAAGGCGAAGAAATCACTGTTGCTGAGATTAAATCCGTACTTCGCAAAGGTGTTTGCGATGTTAAGATCTTCCCAGTTATCGTTGGTTCTTCGTACCGTAACAAAGGCGTTCAGCTGATGCTTGATGCAGTTGTCGACTACTTGCCGGCACCGATCGATGTTCCTGACATCAAGGGTCACCTTGAAGATGGTACGGAGACGATTCGCAAGTCTGCTGATGACCAGCCTTTCGCAGCACTGGCGTTCAAAATCATGACTGATCCTTACGTAGGTAAACTGACGTTCTTCCGCGTATATTCCGGCGTTCTTAGCTCCGGTTCGTACGTTGTGAATGCAACGAAAGGCAAACGCGAACGGATCGGCCGTATCCTTCAAATGCATGCAAACAGCCGTCAAGAAATCAGCGAAGTTTACTCCGGTGACATCGCAGCTGCGGTAGGCTTGAAAGATACAACAACTGGTGATACGCTATGCGATGAGAAGAACCCGGTTATCCTTGAGTCGATGAACTTCCCTGAGCCGGTTATCCAGCTCGCGGTTGAGCCTAAGACAAAAGCTGACCAAGACAAAATGGGTATCGCTCTTCAAAAGCTATCTGAGGAAGATCCTACGTTCCGTGCACATACGGACGAAGAGACTGGCCAAACGATTATCGCTGGTATGGGTGAGCTTCACCTTGAAATCCTTGTTGATCGTATGCTTCGTGAATTTAAAGTCGAAACTAACGTTGGTAAACCGCAAGTTGCTTACCGTGAAACGTTCAAAACGGCTGCGAAGGTCGAAGGTAAGTTCGTTCGTCAATCCGGCGGACGCGGTCAATTCGGACATTGCTGGGTTGAATTCTCCCCGCTTGAGCCAGGCTCAGGCTTTGTATTCGAGAACAAAACAGTGGGTGGTTCCATTCCACGTGAGTTCATTGCTCCAATTCAAGCAGGTATCGAAGAGTCGATGAAGAATGGTGTCGTTGCCGGCTTCCCGGTAGTAGATATCAAAGCAGTCGTAGTCGACGGTTCCTACCATGACGTTGACTCCTCGGAGATGGCGTTCAAAATTGCTGGTTCGATGGCGCTTAAAGCAGCGAAAGAGAAATGTAGTCCGATTCTGCTTGAGCCTATCATGAAAGTAGAAGTTAGCGTTCCTGAAGAGTACATGGGCGATGTTATGGGTATGTTGAGCTCCCGCCGTGGACGTATCGAAGGTTCGGACACACGCCATGGTGCGTTGATCGTTCGTGCTAAGGTGCCTCTGGCTGAGATGTTCGGTTACTCGACGACACTTCGGTCCGGTACGCAAGGACGCGGCGTGTTCTCCATGGAGCTTTCGCACTATGAAGAAGTACCACGTTCGATCTCGGAAGAGATTATCTCCAAATCCAAAGGCGCTGCACAATAAGGGCCCTTTAAACAAACTTGTTTCGTATAAGTTGCACGTTGGCCGAATGATGGATGACCTATCGGCTCCCATTCGGCCGATCACATAATCTTCTAAATATGAAGGAGGAAGAGTTCAATGGCTAAGGCTAAATTTGAACGTAATAAACCGCACGTTAACATTGGTACAATCGGTCACGTCGACCATGGTAAAACAACGTTGACTGCTGCTATCACAACTGTACTTTCCAAAAGATATGGTGGCGCTGCTGTAGCGTTTGACCAAATCGACAAAGCACCAGAAGAGCGCGAGCGCGGTATCACAATCTCCACTGCTCACGTTGAGTACGAAACTCCTAACCGCCACTACGCACACGTTGACTGCCCAGGTCACGCCGACTATGTTAAAAACATGATCACTGGTGCTGCACAAATGGACGGAGCAATCCTGGTTGTATCCGCAGCTGACGGCCCAATGCCGCAAACGCGTGAGCACATCCTGCTTTCCCGCCAAGTAGGTGTACCTTACATCGTCGTGTTCCTGAACAAATGCGACATGGTTGAAGATGATGAATTGCTTGAACTCGTTGAGATGGAAGTTCGTGACCTTCTTAGTGAATATGAATTCCCAGGCGACGACACGCCAATCATCCGTGGTGCAGCTCGTGAAGCGCTGCAAAACCCAGAGGGTGCATGGGCTGACAAAATCATCGAATTGTTCGAACAAGTTGATACGTACATCCCGACTCCACAACGTGATACTGACAAACCGTTCCTTATGCCAGTTGAGGACGTGTTCACAATCACAGGTCGTGGTACAGTTGCTACAGGACGCGTTGAGCGCGGCGTAGTTAAAGTATCTGACGAGATCGAAATCATCGGTATCGCTGAAGAAACTCGCAAATGCGTAGTAACAGGCGTTGAGATGTTCCGTAAATTGCTTGATTCCGCACAAGCGGGCGACAATATAGGCGCATTGCTTCGTGGTGTTGACCGTAAAGACATTGAGCGTGGTCAAGTTCTGGCTAAGCCAGGTTCCGTTAAACCACACACAAACTTTACAGCTCAAATCTACGTACTGACTAAAGAAGAGGGCGGACGTCACAAGCCATTCTTCACAGGTTATCGTCCACAGTTCTACTTCCGTACAACTGACGTAACGGGTATCATTTCCCTGCCAGAAGGCACAGAAATGGTTATGCCTGGCGATAACATCACAGTAACGGTTGAGCTGATCGCTCCAATCGCACTGGAAGACGGTACTCGCTTCGCTATCCGCGAAGGCGGTCGTACAGTTGGTGCCGGTGCAGTAGCATCCATCCAAAAATAATACGGCTGCAGCGTAAGCTGCGGCTCTGAAACCCTCACTACGGTGAGGGTTTTTTCTTTAATTTGATGTTTGCAGGGAATGCGTTCCTTCATTAATAATAGAAAAGACTTGTTAAAAGGAAATCACGAGACTCTATAACTATTTGTACTTATCGAGCTAAATAAGAAAAACAATGAAAACTGAAGGTTTTTGTTGCAATCGCCCATCGTTTTCGATATAATAGTGAAGTTGGTCTGTGACGTTGCGATGATGTGAGAGGTTGCCGACACACACGGCTCCTTTGCCATGAGGGGCGTGTCGGGTTTTCCCACGGAGTATGTCCGATACTAAATTGGGCGATAGAAGGAGGGACTTATATGGCTAAGCAAAAGATTCGTATTCGCTTGAAAGCATACGATCATAGAATTCTGGATCAATCCGCAGAGAAAATTGTTGAAACTGCGAAACGTTCCGGTGCAGGCGTGTCTGGGCCGATTCCGCTTCCAACTGAGAAGCAAATCATCACCATTCTGCGTGCGGTACACAAGTACAAGGATTCTAGGGAACAATTCGAAATGCGCACACACAAGCGCTTGATCGACATTGTTAACCCAACGCCGCAAACGGTTGATGCATTGATGCGTCTTGACCTGCCATCCGGTGTAGATATCGAAATCAAATTGTAGTTCTGTATATTTGAAAATGGAAAGGGAATGAGGTGTCAACATGAAAGGTATCTTAGGTAAAAAACTAGGGATGACGCAAGTGTTTACTGCTGAAGGTAACGTAGTACCGGTAACGGTCATCGAAGCAGGTCCTTGTGTTGTTTTGCAGAAGAAAGACCAAGAGAATGATGGATATGTATCCATTCAAGTGGGTTTCTCTGATAAGAAAGAAAGCAGAGCGATTAAACCGGAAATCGGCCACGCAAAAAAAGCCGAAACGGCTCCTAAGCGCTACATTCGTGAATTCCGCGGCATTACGATCGGGGAATATGAAGTTGGCCAAGAGCTTAAGGCTGACCTATTCACAGCTGGCGAATTCGTTGACGTAACTGCAACATCGAAAGGTAAGGGTTTCACAGGTACGATTCAACGTTGGAACCAAAGCCGCGGTCCTATGGCGCACGGCTCGCGTTACCACCGTGGACCAGGTTCGATGGGTTCCATCCAAGCGAACCGCGTACCGAAAGGTAAACACCTTCCAGGACATATGGGTAACGAAACCGTTACGATTCAAAACCTTGAAATCGTACGCGTTGATGTAGAACGTAATGTACTGCTCGTTAAAGGCTCCATCCCAGGTCCTAAAAATAGCTTTGTTAAAGTTAAATCTACGGTGAAGAAATAATCGTTAAAGAAAGGAGGAACATGAAATGCCGAAAGTAGCTCTTTATAGCGTGAACGGCTCACAGGTGGGTGAAGTTGAATTGTCCGAATCCGTATTCGGAATTGAACCTAACGTTCACGTACTGCACAGCGCAGTTTTGCTTCAGCAAGCTTCTGAACGCAGAGGCACGCATAAAACAAAAGGTCGCTCCGAAGTACGCGGCGGTGGTCGTAAACCTTGGAAACAAAAAGGTACAGGCCGCGCACGTCAAGGTAGCATTCGCTCCCCGCAATGGGTAGGCGGCGGTACGGTTTTTGGACCAACACCTCGCAGCTATAGCTTCAAACTTCCTAAGAAAGTTCGTCGTTTGGCGATCAAATCTGCACTGTCTTCTAAAGTGGTTGATAATGAGATTATCGTTCTTGATCAACTGGCGTTCGCGCAACCGAAGACAAAAGAATTCGCAGCGATTCTGAACAACCTGAAAGTGGCTCGCAAAGCACTGATCGTTACAGCGAACTATGAAGATAATGTAGCACTCTCAGCTCGTAACCTTCCTAACGTGAAGTTCGTTGCAGCCGATGGCATCAATGTTCTCGATGTTATGAAATACGACAAGCTGATTATCACGAAAGAAGCAGTTGAAAAAGTACAGGAGGTGCTTGCGTAATGAAAAATCCTCGCGATATTATCAAGCGCCCAATCATTACAGAACAAACGAGCGAATTCATGGCTAACAAACGCTATGTATTTGAAGTTGATCTTCGTGCAAACAAAACAGAGATCAAACTCGCGATCCAAAACATTTTTAAAGTTAAAGTAACAAGCGTAAATACGCTTCGCATGCCAGCGAAACCAAAACGTTACGGCAAACACAGCGGATATACATCCGAGTGGAAAAAAGCCATCGTTCAATTGAGCGCTGACAGCAACGAGCTAGAGTTTTTTGAAACAGTTTAATTAACGTAGTAGCTGCAGGCTAACGCGTAGTTAGACTAGACATTGGTTAAGGAGGGAATCGAAGTGCCAATTAAGAAGTATAAACCGACTTCTCCTGCACGCCGTGCAATGTCTGTCTCGACATTTGAAGAGATCACAGCAAGCACACCGGAGAAATCGCTACTTGCGCCGCTTTTCAAAAAAGCTGGTCGTAATAATCAAGGTAAAATTACGGTTCGTCATCATGGTGGCGGGCATAAACGTAAATACCGGATCATCGACTTCAAACGTAACAAGGACGGTATTATTGGTAACGTAGCGTCGATCGAATACGATCCGAACCGTACCTCTAACATCGCGCTTATCCACTATGTGGACGGAGAGAAAGCTTACATCATCGCTCCAAAGGGACTTAAAGTTGGAGACAAAATCGTTTCTGGTCCGGATTCGGATATCAAGATCGGCAACGCTTTGCCGCTCGAGAACATCCCGGTCGGTACAGTTATCCACAACATCGAGCTGAAACCTGGTAAAGGCGGACAATTGGTTCGTGCTGCTGGTACGGATGCTCAACTGCTTGGTAAAGAAGAGCAATACGTAACGATTCGCTTGACGTCTGGCGAGGTTCGTCGTATTCTGAAAAAATGCCGTGCAACAATCGGTTCTGTTGGTAACGAAGATCACGAACTCGTGAAAATCGGTAAAGCCGGCCGTTCCCGTTGGATGGGCAAGCGCCCTGAAGTCCGCGGTGTCGTCATGAACCCGAATGATCACCCACACGGTGGTGGTGAAGGTCGTGCACCTATCGGACGTAAATCTCCGATGTCTCCATGGGGCAAACCTACACTCGGATTCAAAACACGCAAAAAGAAAAAGGCTTCGAGCCAATACATCGTGCGTCGTCGCACGAAATAATAGACGCCTTGGCGTCATCCGCGTGACGCGCTGCGTCGCGTAACGCTCGTGTGAAGGGAGGATCATCTATGGGTCGCAGTTTGAAAAAGGGACCGTTTATCGACGGATACCTGCTCAAGAAAGTTGAAGTATTGAACGAGGCCAGCAAGAAAACGGTTGTTAAGACATGGTCGCGCCGCTCAACTATTTTCCCGCAATTCATCGGACACACTTTCGCTGTTTATGACGGTCGCAAACACGTGCCGGTCTATGTAACGGAAGATATGGTTGGACACAAACTCGGTGAGTTCGCGCCAACACGTTCGTACAAAGGTCACGGTAATGACGACAAGAAAACAGGTCGCCGTTAATCGCTGAAATAGCAGGATAAAGATCGAGAGGAGGTTCATCCATGTCAGAAGCTAAAGCATACGCAAACCACGTTCGCATTGCTCCCCGCAAAGCGAAGCTGGTTGTGGACTTGATTCGCGGTAAGCAAGTAGGCGAAGCGATCGCGATTCTGCGTCACACGCCGAAATCCGCTTCTCCAATCGTTGAGAAGCTGCTGAATTCCGCAATCGCAAATGCGGAGCACAACTTCCAATTGGACGTGAACAAACTGGTGGTAACACAAGTGTTTGTAAACCAAGGTCCGACTATGAAACGTTTCCGCCCGCGCGCTATGGGTCGCGCTAGCCGGATTAATAAAAGAACCAGCCACATCACTTTGGTGGTATCCGAAAAATAAGGAGGGACAACGTGTGGGACAAAAAGTAAACCCGGTCGGTTTGCGTATCGGAGTTATCCGTGATTGGGAATCCAAATGGTACGCAGGTAAAGACTTCGGCGACTTGCTTATGGAAGATGTTAAGATCCGTGAGCACCTTAAAAACAAGTTGAAAGATGCGGCTGTTTCCAAGTTCGAAATCGAACGTGCAGCAAACCGTGTTAACGTTACGATCCATACAGCTAAGCCTGGTATGGTTATTGGTAAAGGCGGCTCCGAGGTTGAAAACCTTCGTTCCGAACTTTCCAAGATCGCTAAAGGCAAAAAAGTGCATATCAACATCTCCGAGATTAAACATCCAGAACTGGATGCCATCCTCGTTGCTGAAAGCATTGCACAACAACTTGAACGTCGGATTTCGTTCCGTCGTGCAATGAAGCAATCCATCCAACGTACAATCCGTTCGGGCGCGAAAGGCATCAAAACAGCCGTTAGCGGTCGTTTGGGCGGCGCTGAGATTGCTCGTCAGGAAGGCTATAGCGAAGGAACTGTTCCTCTTCATACGCTACGTGCGGATATCGACTATGGAACAGCAGAAGCGCATACTACTTACGGCCGTATTGGCGTTAAAGTATGGATCTATCGCGGCGAAATCCTTCCGACTAAGAAGAAAGCTCCACAGGAAGGAGGCAACTAATCATGTTGGTCCCAAAACGTGTCAAACATCGTAAGCAACAACGTGGTCATATGAAAGGTAACGCTAAAGGCGGTACTGAGGTAGCTTTTGGCGAATACGGTTTGCAAGCACTTGAGCCTTCGTGGATCACAAACCGTCAGATCGAAGCAGCGCGTATCGCGATGACTCGTTACATTAAACGTGGTGGTAAAGTTTGGATTAAGATATTCCCAGCGAAGCCAATTACTCAAAAGCCTCTTGAAGTTCGGATGGGTAGCGGTAAAGGTAACGTTGAGAAATGGGTTGCAGTCGTTAAACCGGGCAAAATCATGTTCGAGCTTGCTGGCGTATCTGAAGAGATCGCTCGTGAAGCAATGCGTCTTGCAGCACACAAACTGCCAGTTAAAACGAAGTTCGTGAAACGCGAAGAAGTGGGTGGTGAAGCAAATGAAAGCAACTGATTTCCGCAACCTTACCTCTGTTGAACTCGAACAAAAAGTCGCTGGATTCAAAGAAGAGCTATTCAACCTTCGTTTTCAATTGGCTACCGGCCAACTGGAAAACCCAACTCGTATCCGTGATGTTCGTAAGGATATAGCTCGTGCCAAAACCGTTCTTCGTGAAAGAGAACTCGGAATTAGCAGCTAGTCTGCGATCGTCCGTGACGAATAACGAATGTGTGGAAGGAGGATGAACATGAGCGAACGTAATGCCCGCAAAGTTCAAATCGGTAAAGTCGTGAGCGACAAAATGGACAAAACAATCGTAGTTGCGATTGAAACGTACAAAAAGCACGAACTGTACCACAAACGTATTAAATATACGAAAAAATTCAAGGCTCATGACGAAAACAATACAGCCAAAATCGGCGACATTGTTAAAGTTATGGAAACACGCCCGTTATCGAAAGACAAACGGTTCCGCCTGGTCGAAATCGTTGAATCTGCTGTTATTTTGTAAGAATGCTTATTGATAAGCATTTTCTCGAAAGGAGGACGTTGAAATGATTCAACCATTTACACGTTTAGCTGTTGCTGACAACTCTGGCGCGAAAGAACTGATGTGCATTCGTGTGCTCGGTGGTACTGGACGTCGTGTTGGCCATATCGGCGATTTGATCGTTTGCTCCGTAAAACAAGCAACACCTGGTGGCGTTGTCAAAAAAGGTGATGTAGTAAAAGCGGTTATCGTTCGTACGAAACGTGCGGTTCGCCGTAAAGACGGTTCTTACATCGCATTTGATGAAAATGCAGCTGTTATCGTAAAAGAAGACAAAAGCCCGCGCGGCACACGTATTTTCGGACCAGTTGCTCGTGAACTTCGCGACCGTGACTTCATGAAAATCGTATCGCTTGCTCCGGAAGTTATCTAAAAAGTACTTTGCGCATTCGGCGCAAGCACGCAGGAGGTGTAACTCATGCCACGGTTGAAAAAAGTGTTGGAATCTCATAACAATAAATTGCACGTGAAGAAAGATGACACGGTTATGGTCATCACAGGCAAAGACAAAGGCAAAAAAGGCCGCGTTATTGCTGCGTATCCGCGTCAAAACCGCGTTCTGATTGAAGGCGTCAATATGGTGAAGAAACATACTCGTCCTTCGCAAACTAATCCGCAAGGCGGCATTATTGAGCAAGAAGCGGCGATTCACGTTTCTAACGTTATGCACATCGATCCGAAGAGCGGTAAAGTAACGCGTATCGGATACAAAGTGCTGGATAACGGCAAAAAAGTCCGGATCGCTAAGAAATCCGGCGAGGTAATTGATTAATTGACCGATACGGAAAGGAGGTTCACGTTAGATGGCAGCAAGAATGAAAGATCGTTTCCTGAATGAAATCACTCCTGCTCTGATGCAGAAGTTCAACTATACATCGGTTATGCAAGTACCGAAAATCGAGAAAGTCGTAATCAACATGGGTGTTGGTGAAGCTGTTTCCAACTCCAAAGTACTCGATACTGCTGTTGAAGATATGCGTCTGATTTCTGGTCAAAAACCGGTTGTAACTCGCTCCAAAAAATCGATCGCTGGTTTCAAACTTCGCGAGAATATGCCTATCGGGGTTAAAGTAACACTGCGCGGCGAGCGTATGTACTACTTCCTTGATAAACTGTTCAACGTCACTCTTCCACGCGTACGCGACTTCCGCGGCGTTTCGAACAAAGCGTTCGACGGTCGTGGTAACTACACACTCGGCTTGAAAGAGCAATTGATCTTCCCGGAGATCGAGTACGATAAAGTGGATAAAGTGCGTGGTATGGACGTCGTCATCGTCACGACGGCAAAATCGGACGAAGAAGCTCGTGAACTGCTGACCCAATTGGGCATGCCGTTTACGAAGTAATCCACAGGAGGTGTAATACCAAGTGGCAAAAACTTCGATGAAGGTAAAGCAGCAACGTGCTCCTAAATTCAAAGTGCAGGCTTATACACGCTGCGAACGTTGCGGTCGTCCGCATTCCGTTTTGCAAAAGTTCAAAATTTGCCGGATTTGTTTCCGTGAATTAGCATACAAAGGCCAGATACCTGGCGTTAAAAAAGCAAGCTGGTAATCAGCCTAGTTCGGGAAGGAGGTTTACACAATGGTTATGTCTGATCCGATCGCAGATATGCTTACACGCATTCGCAACGCTAACGTTGTGCGTCATGAGACCGTAGAAATGCCTGCTTCGAAAGTAAAGAAGCAAATCGCTGAAATTTTGAAACGCGAGGGCTTTATCCGCGATGCCGAGTATATCGAAGATAACAAACAAGGGATGATCCGTATTTTCTTGAAATACGGCCCGAACCAAGAGCGTGTAATTACGGGGCTGAAACGCATCAGCAAACCGGGTCTGCGCGTTTACACGAAGAGCACTGAAGTGCCTCGCGTGCTTGGCGGCCTGGGAATGGCTATCATTTCCACGTCACAAGGCATTATGACTGATAAAGAAGCTCGCCAACAGAAATCCGGCGGCGAAGTAGTCTGCTACGTTTGGTAATTAACCGTCACAACGATTGGAGGTGTAACAATGTCTCGTATTGGCCGTAAACCGATCCAAGTGCCTGCTGGCGTTAACATCGACTTGGACAACAGCTTCATCACAGTTAAAGGACCTAAGGGTACACTAAGCCGCGGCATCCACAAGGATATGAAAGTGGTTGTAGCGGACAGCGTGATTACAATTGAGCGTCCTTCTGACAATAAACTTCACCGCTCCCTGCACGGTACAACTCGCAGCGTCATCGCTAACATGGTTAGCGGTGTAACTGAAGGTTTTGCAAAAAACCTTGAGCTTGTAGGCGTTGGTTACCGCGCAAACAAAACTGGCGAGAAAATCGTACTTAACGTTGGTTACTCTCACCCAGTTGAAATCACGCCTGAGAGCGGCATCGAATTCGAAGTTCCTTCGAATACGAAAATCATCGTTAAAGGCATCGACAAAGAACTCGTTGGTGCAACTGCTGCGAAGATCCGCTCCGTACGCGAACCTGAGCCGTATAAAGGTAAAGGGATCAAGTATGAAGGCGAGCGTATCCTTCGTAAAGAAGGTAAAGCTGGTAAGAAGAAATAAGCAGCCCATCGGGCCGCTTAACGGTATAGCATCGTAAGACAGAAAGAAAGGAGTGTACAATGAATGATTACAAAAAGCGATAAAAACAAAGCACGTCACAAACGTCACCTGCGTGTTCGTAAGAAAATCAACGGAACTACGCAGCGTCCGCGTCTCTCTGTATTCCGTTCCTCCAAGCACATCTATGCACAACTGATTGATGATGTTCTAGGCGTAACGGTTGCATCTGCATCGACTGTAGATAAAGAAGTCGCAGAACAGTTCAGCAACGGCGGCAACATTGAAGCTGCTCGTAAAATCGGTGAAGTCATCGCAGCTCGCGCGAAAGCGAAAGGCGTAGACAAAATCGTATTTGACCGCGGAGGATACTTGTACCACGGAAGAATTCAAGCATTGGCCGATGCAGCTCGCGAAGCAGGCCTTGAATTCTAATCGATAATACTTATGAAGGAGGTAAATCGACTTGCGTATTGATCCAAACTCGTTGGAACTAACTGAGAAGGTAGTTCAAATCAACCGCGTAGCTAAAGTAGTAAAAGGCGGACGCCGTTTTAGCTTCAGCGCGCTGGTAGTTGTAGGCGACGGTAAAGGATACGTTGGCGCAGGGATCGGTAAAGCTGGCGAAGTACCAGATGCGATTCGCAAAGGTATTGAAGATGCTAAGAAGAACCTGATCCATGTTCCACTCGTAAAAACGACAATTCCACATCAAGTACTTGGACATTTCGGCGCTGGCCGTGTATTGCTTAAACCAGCTTCCGAAGGTACTGGAGTAATCGCAGGCGGACCTGTTCGCGCAGTTCTTGAGCTTGCTGGTGTGGGTGACATTCTGACTAAATCGCTTGGCTCTTCGAACTCCATGAATATGGTTAACGCGACACTTGAAGGACTTTCCCGTCTGAAACGTGCCGAAGACGTTGCTAAACTTCGTGGAAAAACTGTAAAAGAGCTTTTGGGCTAAGGAGGAGAATACGATGGCAAAATTGCAAATCACCCTCGTTCGCAGCCTGATTGGTCGCAACGAGAAGCAGCGTGCGACTGTTGCTACGCTTGGTCTTCGCAAAATTCGTCAATCGGTTGTCCACAGCGACAGCCCGGCTATCCGCGGCATGATCACAAGTGTCAGCCACTTGGTTAAAGTTGAAGAAGTACAAGCATAAATCGCCATTCAGGGCGGAAGTAATGAATGAAGAATCAGTGTGCTTTCCCGATGAGTTTGCTGACATCAAGCAAGCTCGACAGAAGGTAACGCAAACTTTAAGGAGGTGCAACGTACGATGAAATTGCATGATCTCAAACCAGCACCGGGTTCCCGTAAAGAGGGCTTCCGCGTTGGCCGCGGTATCGGTAGCGGCAACGGCAAGACTTCAGGTCGCGGTCACAAAGGTCAAAATGCTCGTTCCGGCGGCGGCGTTCGCCCAGGATTCGAGGGCGGTCAAAATCCATTGTACCGTCGTTTGCCTAAGCGCGGCTTTAACAACCCGTTCCGTAAAGAGTATGCGATTGTGAACATCGATGAGTTGAACAGCTTCGCAGCTGGCACAGAGGTAACACCTGAGCTGTTGATGGAGCAAGGTATCGTCAAAAACCCACAAAGCGGTATTAAAGTTTTGGGCAACGGCGAAATCACGGTTCAACTTACGGTAAAAGCAAGCAAGTTCTCTCAATCTGCGGTAGAGAAAATCCAGGCTGCCGGCGGTAAAACCGAGGTGATCTAATTGTTCAAGACCGTGTCCAACATTTGGAAAGTGGAAGATCTTCGCAAGCGGATCCTGTTTACCCTGTTCATCTTATTGGTTTACCGGATCGGGTCCTTTATCCCGGTTCCAGGAGTCAACAAAGATGTTTTCACACAGACAAACCAGGCCGGTTCTGAATTGTTTGGTTTGCTTAATACGTTTTCAGGTGGGGCGCTGTTTCAGTTCTCAATCTTTGCGATTGGGATCATGCCCTACATCACCTCATCTATCATCGTACAGCTGCTGTCGATGGACGTTATCCCGAAATTCGCCGAATGGGCGAAGGAAGGCGAGAACGGAAAACGTAAACTTGCGCAGATCACCCGTTACGGCACGATTATTCTTGGGTTGGTCCAAGGCTTCGGTACGGCAATCGGGTTTAACCGGCAATATTCGTACGATATGATTCCTGGTGCAACGGTAACGGATTATATCATGATTGCGATAATTCTTACCGCAGGAACTGCCTTCCTCATGTGGCTCGGTGAGCAAATCACGGAGAGAGGCATCGGCAACGGGATTTCGATCCTGATCTTTGCCGGTATCGTAGCAAGAATTCCAGCTCACATTCGTTCGATCTACTCGCAAGAATTTGTTGATGCGGGCGATGCGCTTTTCCTTGGTATCGTGAAGGTGGTTGCTATCGTGATAGCAATCATCGCGATCATTGTTGGCGTCATATTCGTTCAACAGGGGATTCGCAAAATTCCGGTCCAGTACGCTAAACGCGTCGTTGGTCGGAAAATGTACGGTGGTCAATCGACTCACATTCCGCTGAAAGTAAACGGAGCAGGCGTTATCCCGGTCATCTTCGCGGTATCGCTGCTGACCTTTCCGATTACGATTGCGAATTTCTGGTCGACTCACTCATGGGCGCGATGGACTCAAGAACATTTGTGGTACGACAAGCCACTTGGCATGGTCCTCTACGTGATTTTGATTGTTGCGTTCACATTCTTCTACACGTTCGTGCAAATCAATCCGGTGCAGATGGCTGATCAAATGAAGAAGAATGGCGGTTACATCCCGGGTGTTCGCCCAGGCAAACCGACCTCTTCTTACATTACACGCGTCATGTCGCGGATCACACTCAGCGGAGCGATTTTCCTATCGGTTATCTCGATCCTGCCGGTGCTTTTCGGATCGCTTGCTGGTTTGCCACGTGATGTGCAGTTGGGCGGCACTTCGCTGCTCATTGTAATCGGTGTTGGACTGGATACGATGAAGCAGATCGAAACGCAGCTGATTAAACGCCACTACAAAGGGTTTATCAATAAATAACAATAGGTTCGAAAGCGGGATTCCGAGCATCTTGCAGGTGGCGGAACCCGGCCGAGCCTATTATGTTTAAAGCGAGGAACACGCTAATGAACATCTTATTCATGGGCCCACCAGGAGCCGGAAAAGGCACGCAGGCGGAACGTATTGTGGATACTTTCAAAGTTCCGCACATTTCGACGGGCGACGCTTTCCGTTTGGCAATGAAGCAAGGCACAGCACTTGGTTTGAAGGCGAAAGAATTCGTAGATCAAGGTCTTCTTGTTCCCGATGAAATCACGAACGGCATCGTTCGTGAACGCCTTCAGCTTGAGGATTGCAACGGCGGCTTCCTGCTCGATGGTTTTCCGCGCACGCTGCAGCAAGCAGAAGCACTGGATGGAATGTTGGCTGAAATGGGACGCAGTATCGATCACGTTGTTAACTTGAAGGTTGACCGCGGTCTGCTGCTTGCGCGTCTGACCGGTCGCCGCATTTGTAAATCATGCGGCTCCACTTACCACGTCATGTTCAACCCGCCTAAGCTAGAGGGCGTTTGTGATAAATGCGGCGGCGAGCTGTATCAGCGGTCAGACGATACGGAAGCGAAAGTAGGCACGCGTCTTGACGAATACATCTCCAAAACGGCTCCATTGCTCGATTACTACACAAGCAAAGCGGTTTTGTGCGAGGTAGACGGCGAGAAAGAAATCGATGAAGTTACAGCGGACATCGTAAGCTGCCTACGGGGATCTGCGGAATGATCATATGCAAATCCGAAGCGGAATTGCAATATATGAGAGAAGCTGGACGCATTGTAGCGGACACGCATCGTTTGCTTAAAGCAGCGGTTCGACCGGGCGTGACGACTAAGGAATTGGACGATATTGCTGAAACCTACATTCGCAGCCAGCATGCAACACCTTCTTTTAAAGGGTACAATGATTTTCCTGCCAGCATTTGCGCTTCTGTGAACAATGAGCTGGTACACGGTATACCGGGATCGCGAATTCTGAATGATGGCGACATTATCAGTATTGATATTGGTGCACAGTACGAAGGTTATCATGGCGATTCGGCATGGACCTACGGCGTGGGCCGGATCAGTGAAGAGGCGCAGCGACTGCTCGACATTACAGAACAGTCACTTTATGCGGGGCTCGCACTCGTGAAACCGGAGGTTCGCTTGTTTACCGTCTCGCATGCGATACAACAAGTGATCGAAGCTGCCGGCTTCTCGGTTGTTCGGGATTATTGCGGTCATGGGATTGGTTCTGATCTTCATGAAGAACCGCAAATTCCTAACTACGGATTAGCTGATCGCGGACATCGTCTGAAGCCAGGAATGGTGCTGGCGATTGAACCGATGGTTAACATCGGTGAGCGGTATGTGCGTACACTGGCGGATAATTGGACAGTTGTCACCGAGGATCAATCATGGTGCGCTCACTTCGAGCATACGGTGGCTGTAACGGCGGATGGCTGTGAAATCTTAACCCGATCCAGGGAGCAGGCAGGTTGAGTACACTTGGAATATAAGCCGGAGATTGGCCGCGTCGTAAAGGTGCTGCGAGGAAAAGATGAGGGCTCATACGCCGTTATCGTTCAGCTGCTGGATGAACGTTTTGTCCTTGTAGCTGATGGAGACAAACGTCGCTTCGATCAATCGAAGAAGAAGAACGTACTGCATCTTCTGATGCAGCCGGTCGTTAGTCATGAAGTGACGGACAGCATGCGGGAAACCGGCCGTGTAACAAACGCTAAATTGCGTTATGCCATTCAGAAGGCTATGCAAGGGAAAGGAGATTGACTTTGGCCAAAGAAGATGTCATTGAAGTCGAAGGTACGGTCATCGAACCATTGCCTAACGCTATGTTCAAGGTAGAACTGGAGAATGGACATCAGATCCTCGCCCATGTATCGGGTAAGCTCAGAATGCATTTCATCCGTATTCTGACGGGAGATAAAGTCGTTATTCAGTTGTCGCCTTATGATTTATCTAGAGGACGCATTACCTATCGGAAGTAGCCCGTTCGCGGTCTGCCGACGAAAGAATTCGGGAGGTAATCACAATGAAGGTTAGACCTTCGGTCAAGCCGATTTGCGAGAAATGTAAAGTCATTCGCCGCAAAGGCAATGTTATGGTTATTTGTGAAAATCCGAAACACAAACAAAAACAAGGATAAGGAGGGATAACGATACATGGCACGTATTTCTGGTGTAGACTTACCGCGTGATAAACGCGTTGTCATCGCTCTGACATACATCTTCGGTATCGGCAGAACAACTGCTGATAAAATCTTGAGCACAACCGGTATTAACGAGAATACTCGTGTTCGCGATCTAACGGAAGATGAAGTCAGCCAACTTCGCGAAACAATTGACAAGTCTGTTAAAGTGGAAGGCGACCTTCGCCGCGAAATTTCGCTTAACATCAAACGTCTGATCGAAATCGGCTGCTATCGCGGTGTTCGTCACCGTCGTGGTCTTCCGGTTCGCGGTCAACGGACGAAAACAAATGCTCGTACGCGTAAAGGTCCACGCCGGACTGTAGCGAACAAGAAGAAATAATAAGGGGGGATAACCGAAATGGCAAAACCAAAGAAAGTGGTTCGTACAAAACGTCGTGACCGTAAAAATATTGATACTGGCGTAGCGCATATCCGCTCGACATTCAATAACACGATCGTAACGATTACTGACCCGCACGGAAATGCGATTTCTTGGGCAAGCTCGGGTAACCTCGGATTTAAAGGTTCCCGTAAGAGCACGCCGTTCGCAGCTCAAATGGCTGCTGAATCTGCAGCAAAAGCGGCAATGGAACATGGTATGAAAACAGTTGAAGTGATGGTTAAAGGCCCAGGCGCTGGCCGTGAAGCGGCAATCCGCTCGCTGCAAGCAGCTGGTCTTGAAGTTAACCTGATCAAAGACGTAACGCCGGTTCCGCACAACGGATGCCGCCCGCCTAAACGTCGTCGCGTATAGTCAGAATTTGTGGTATCAAATTACTGCAACTTGTGAATAATGGTTGTGAAGGTTTGCCATACTACATGATTTGACTGCAATCGCGATAATGGTAACGGAGCGACGTTTTGAGGGAGGGTACTATTAGTGATTGAGATCGAAAAGCCGAAAATCGAAACCGTAGAGCTGAACGAGGATGGCACATACGGGCGTTTCGTTGTTGAACCGCTTGAACGCGGATACGGAGCGACGCTTGGAAATTCCCTTCGGAGGATCCTATTGTCGTCGCTGCCCGGCGCAGCTGTAACCTCTGTTCAAATCGACGGTGTTCTTCACGAGTTCTCGACGGTTCCAGGTGTGATGGAAGACGTAACTGAAATCATCCTGAACCTCAAAGGGCTCTCGTTGAAAATCCATTCCGACGAAGAGAAGGTTCTGGAGATTGATGCTGAGGGTGATGGCAACGTTACGGCTGGCGATATTCGCGCAGACAGCGATGTCGAGATTTTAAGCCCAGATCTTCATATCGCGACGCTGGCCTCCGGTGCACGGCTCCATATGCGGGTATTTGCTAATCGCGGACGCGGTTATGTGCAAGCAGATCGCAATAAACGGGAAGATCAGCCAATTGGCGTTATTCCAGTAGATTCGATCTACACACCGATTACTCGTGTTAACTACACGGTTGAGAATACTCGTGTTGGTCAAGTGACGAACTACGATAAACTCACACTTGAAGTTTGGACCGACGGAAGCATTCGTCCGGAAGAGGCTGTAAGCCTCGGCGCCAAAATTTTGACTGAGCATTTGGATCTGTTTGTCGGTCTGACAGACGAAGCGAAAGATGCTGAGATCATGGTTGAAAAAGAAGAAGACAAGAAAGAGAAAGTACTGGAAATGACGATCGAAGAACTCGATCTTTCCGTACGTTCTTATAACTGTCTGAAACGTGCAGGAATCAATACCGTTCAAGAGCTGATCACGAAAACGGAAGAAGACATGATGAAAGTCCGTAACCTCGGACGCAAGTCTTTGGAAGAAGTTCAAGAGAAGCTGGAAGAACTCGGTCTTGGCCTTCGCATGGAAGAATAGTGCAGCACAGACTAAGGTCGTAAGACTGGTTTAAGGAGGGGAATTTCGATGGCATATTCTAAATTGAGCCGTGACGCTAGCTCCCGGAAAGCATTGTTCCGCGATCTCGTCACTGACTTGTTCTTGTATGAGCGTATTCAAACGACGGAGGCGAAGGCGAAAGAGCTTCGTCCAATCGCTGAGAAGCTGATCACGCTTGCGAAACGCGGTGATTTGCACGCACGTCGTCAAGTTGCAGCGTTTGTTCGCCGTGAGTCCATTGCAGCAGGTGAGCAGGATGCAATTCAAAAACTGTTCTCTGATCTGGCTACCCGTTATTCGGAGCGTCCGGGCGGTTATACGCGTATCTTGAAGCTAGGACCTCGTCGCGGAGACGCGGCGCCTATGGTTTATTTGGAACTGGTGGATCGCGCGTAGCAAACGAAGGGTGGACCTTGCGGCCACCTTTTTTTGTTGCCTGAGGATGCATGCGGTGAGGGAGGCGCGAATGAGAAATATTCGGATGGCTGTCAGCTATGATGGAAGCCCTTATCATGGCTTCCAGACGCAGCCGATTGGAAATACCGTGCAAGACGTGCTTGAACACGGCTTGAAGGTTCTGACGGGCGAAGACATCAGCATCACGGCTTCAGGCCGTACAGACGCCGGTGTACACGCACGTCGGCAATATTTTAACTTCGTCACCTCCTCTCCGATTCCGCCCGAGCGCTGGGCGCTGGCACTGAACTCCAGACTGCCGGATGACATTGTTATTCTGCATGCGGACGAAGTGCCGATGGCGTTTCATTCCTCATACAGCGCGAAACGCAAGACCTACCGCTATGGCATTGATACGAGTAAATTCGGCGATGTATTTGAACGGAAATTCCGCTTCCATTATCCAATGCCACTACGGCTCGACGAGATGAAGCTCGCGCTCGCGCAAGTCATCGGCAAGCATGACTTCACTTCGTTTGCTTCAATGCGCTCTACGAAAGTATCCCATGTCCGGACGATTCTCGATGCTCGCATTGTAGAGAGCCAAGGGAAGTTGGATATTTTCATTACAGGAAACGGATTTCTGTATAACATGGTCAGGATTATCGTAGGGACGTTGTTCTGGGTGGGCGAAGGAAAGCTGAGTGCAGCTGATTTTGGACGCATCCTGGAAGCGCGGAACCGCTCTGCAGCGGGTCCAACCGCTATGGCGCATGGTCTCATGTTGTGGGATGTGGAGTACGACGAAGCGTGAGTATTCTGCATGTCAAATGTTGAGCGGTTTGCAATAAATAACTTGCGCTTGCTAGGCTGATGTAGTAGAATATAACTTGTGCTTTCTTAGTGGCTCTCCCACAGCCCCGACTAAGAACGGCCATTGAAACCTTAACAATTAACACAATGTAACCGATACAACGGTTACGTAACTTTATACATGAGAACGATTGTTTGAATGAAGAAGGAGGATCATCCATGCGCATTACCTATATGGCCAAGCCAAATGAAGTTGAACGCAAATGGTACGTCATTGACGCAGAAGGCAAAACTCTTGGCCGTCTTGCGAGCGAAGCTGCAAGCATCATCCGCGGCAAGCACAAACCACAATTCACTCCGCACGTAGACACTGGCGATTTCGTCGTGGTCATCAATGCTGAGAAAATTCACCTGACGGGTAAGAAGCTTCAAAACAAAATGTACTACCGTCACTCCATGTACGCTGGTGGTTTGAAAGTGACTCCAGCGCAAGACATGATCAAGAACAAACCAGAACAAGTTCTGGAGCAAGCTATTTACGGCATGCTTCCGAAAAACCGTCTTGGCGACAAAATGAAGCTTAAGCTGAAAGTTTATGCCGGCGCAGAACACCCACATCAAGCACAAAATCCGGAAGTTTACGAACTTCGCGGGTAAATAGAGGGAGGACAGTTTCATGGCACAAGTTCAATACTATGGAACCGGTCGTCGTAAACACTCTGTAGCACGTGTACGTCTCGTGCCGGGTGAAGGACGAATCATTATTAACAAACGTGATTTGAATGAGTACTTCGGTCTTGAAACACTGAAGCTGATCGTGAAACAACCGCTTGCACTTACTGAAACTGCAAGCAAATACGATATTCTGGTTATTGCGCATGGCGGCGGTATTTCCGGTCAAGCAGGCGCAATCCGTCACGGTATCTCCCGTGCTCTGTTGAAAGCAGATCCAGAATTCCGTCCAGCTTTGAAACGTGCGGGCTTCTTGACTCGTGACCCACGTATGAAAGAACGTAAGAAATACGGTCTTAAAGCTGCTCGTCGTGCACCACAATTCTCCAAACGTTAATCGATACGACCAAATGCCTCTGCTGTTCTACAGCAGAGGCATTTTTTATTTGCATTGGCGTATTTCAGTCATTGAACATTATGTCTAATGGACGTATAATTTAATGTAGATTAATTTACTTGGATATTGTAAACGGAGGGAATCATCTATGAACCTTTTTGAGAAGGAAGCTTTGATTACGGAAAAGGCGGTTGAGTTGGAGAGCGCAACGCCGCAAGAAATCCTTAAATTCGCAGTCGAAACGTTTCCGAACATTACATTTGCGTGCAGCTTCGGCGCTGAAGATGTAGTGCTTGTCGATATGCTGCAAAAAATCAGCCCTAATACCGACATTTTCTATCTGGATACGGATTTTCATTTCAAAGAGACCTATGAGACGCGCGATAAAATGGCTGAAATCTACGGTCTTAAATTCGTGGAAGTGAAGCCAGCGATCACACCGGCTGAGCAAGCGGCCGCACATGGAGAGGAACTGTGGAAAAGCAATGCGAATCAATGCTGCGATATTCGCAAAGTACAACCGCTGACGCAAATCCTTTCTAAGTATGAAGCTTGGATTACTGGTATCCGTCGCGATCAAGCTCCTACCCGTGCTAACGCCAAGAAGATCGAATACGATACCAAATTCGGTTTGGTCAAATTCAACCCGATTGCTGATTGGACTTCGGAAGATGTGTGGAACTACATTCGCGAGAATAATGTGTATTACAATCCGCTTCATGACAACCACTATCCAAGCATTGGTTGCGAGCATTGCACGCGCCAAGTTATGCCGGGTGAGGATCCGCGCGCAGGACGTTGGTCGGGTCAAGAGAAAACGGAATGTGGATTGCATAAATAAACGAATCGTTATCGAAATAAACTTAGGGGGCACTTGCATACAATGAGCAGCATTAAGCCGCATGGCGGCGTACTCATCAATCGAGTCGCGACTGGAGCCGAGCGCGACTCGCTGCTTGCCGAAGCGGCGTCTTTAACTTCCATCATCGTTAACTCGTGGACCATCTCGGATTTGGATTTAATTGCTGTTGGCGCATTTTCGCCATTGACGGGTTTTATGAACGAAGCAGATTATCGTTCTGTTGTAGAGCGTATGCGCCTTGCGGACGGAACGGTTTGGAGTATTCCGATTACGCTGGCCGTTGAAGAAATTAAGGCGTCTGAGCTCGCTGCTGGTCAGCGCGCTGCGCTTGTCGGCGAAGATGGTATTGTATATGCAGTCATTGACGTCGATAGCATCTTTAGCGTTGACCAGAAGGTCGAAGCGGTTCATGTGTTTAAAACGGATGATATTGAACATCCCGGTGTCGCGAAGCTCTTCGGCCGTCCTTCCACGTACGTCGGTGGATCCATTACCGTATTGAATCGGCCGGTGCCTGAGAAGTTCAATGAGTTCTACTTTGATCCTGCGGAAACGAGAAGGATCTTTGCAGAGAAAGGTTGGAAGTCGATTGTCGGTTTTCAAACCCGGAATCCGGTTCACCGTGCGCATGAATACATTCAGAAGTGCGCGATGGAAATCGTGGATGCCCTATTCCTAAACCCGCTAGTTGGCGAGACGAAGTCGGATGACGTGCCTGCCAATGTACGAATGAAGAGCTATATTGCTTTGCTCGAGAATTACTACCCTGCGGATCGTACGTTCCTCGGCGTGTTCCCGGCGGCTATGCGTTATGCCGGTCCGCGTGAAGCAATTTTCCATGCGATGGTCCGCAAAAACTACGGCTGCACGCACTTCATTGTCGGCCGTGACCACGCTGGTGTAGGCGATTACTACGGTACGTATGAAGCGCAGGACTTGCTTCGTTCATTTACTGCGGATGAGTTGGGCATTACGCCGCTTTACTTTGAACACAGCTTTTTCTGTACGAAATGCGGCAATATGGCATCGAGCAAAACATGTCCGCATGACAAAGCAGATCATTTGACGCTTTCAGGTACGAAAGTTCGCGCTCTGCTCCGCGACGGCGTTTGCCCGCCTCCAGAGTTTTCGCGTCCGGAAGTCGCCAAGATTCTTATTGAAGGCATGGCTGAACAGCCGGTAAATTAAGGGCTGTTCGCATAAGTAGCCACCTCGTCCCATAGGATGTTAAAGAGCGCAGGACAGCCTCCTGCGTTCCTTCATCAGATGGAGAATGGGGTGGCTTTTTGCATGCGCAGAGTCCGGAGTCGATTTGTCATTTGGATTACGTATCGGGGAGCAGTTCGGATCGGATTAGGAATTGCAGCCGTGCTGCTTACCGTGATTTTACTTACGCAGGAAGTTCCTGCAACGCGAACATGGACGTACTGGACGCTGCCGTTGTCAGGTAAAGTCATCGCAATCGATGCTGGTCACGGGGGGGCGGACGGCGGTGCAGTCAGTAAGCAAGGATTGGTGGAGAAGGATCTGAATTTAGCGATCGCGCTGCAGCTTCGGGATTATTTGCAGCAAGCAGGCGCGATTGTAGTGATGACGCGCGAAGGAGATAATGATTTGGCAGAGGAAGGGACTTCGAAGCTGAGCAAGCGAAAGACGCAGGATTTGCAGAAACGGGCAGAGTTCGTCAAGGAAAAGAATGCGAATCTGCTGCTTAGCATTCATATGAACAGTATTCCTTCACCACGGTGGTCGGGTGCGCAAACGTTCTTCTATCCGAATCTGCCAGAGAATGCCGTACTTGCTTCCTTAATCCAAGATGAGATCCGGCGCAATTTGGAAAATACGGAGCGACTGGCTGCGACGGTAAATACGGTGTACCTGCTGAAGGCGATGAATGAGGTGCCGAGTGCGCTCGTTGAAGTGGGTTTCTTGTCTAATCCGGGAGAAGCCTCGAGACTGGCTGATTCGGAGTATCAGAAGCGGGTAGCGGCATCCATTTACCAAGGCGTACTCAGGTTTACGGCAGGAGAGAAGTGGGGTTCCCGTCCGGAAGGAAGCGCGAATGCCGGGAAGAGCGGTAGTTGACCAAGCTTGGAACAGGCTCTCCGACTTGTTATAATGTAGGAAGTTCGGTTTGTATACAGGGACAAGAGGAGAGAAGACCAACCATGTTGAACCGCGAGGAAGCTTTAAAGGCCGCCGAAACTGCGGCGGCCCCATATAATGCGGAAGGAGCGATTTCCTTCCGCGATGTTGTAGTGAAAGACCGTGGCGTATCGCTTACAGTGCTCGGAGCAGCAGCTAGCGCGGAGCGCGCGATTGAGGCTGCGCTGCGCGAAGCACTTACCGCTGCAGGCGCCGAAACGGTGCACTGCAGGTTTCGGGCAGCCGAGACGGCTCCAACAGGTACGCAGAGCGCTGCGGCTGCGGGGGGTGCCTCCGGCGCCGCTACAGGCCCAGTCAAAGGCCACGGGGCCGGGCTTGAGGCCCATCCACTGCTCAGTGCGGAGAGCCGCGTGCAATTTATTGCCGTCGCGAGCGGCAAAGGCGGCGTCGGCAAGTCCACGGTGACTGTTAATCTCGCAGTCGCCCTCGCCCGCAGGGGCAAACGCGTCGGCATTATAGACGCTGACATCTACGGCTTCAGCGTACCAGATATGATGGGAATCGAGGAGCGGCCGGAGGTCGTCAACGAGCGTGTCATTCCGATCGAGAAGTTCGGCGTGCGCGTCATATCCATGGGCTTCTTTGTGGAAGACAATGCACCCATCGTTTGGCGCGGACCGATGCTTGGCAAGATGCTTCGCAACTTTTTTGCCGAAATCGAGTGGGGCCAATTGGATTATCTTCTGCTAGATCTGCCTCCAGGTACAGGCGACGTGGCGCTTGATGTGCATCAGCTGATTCCTCAAAGCAAAGAGATTATCGTGACGACGCCGCATGCCACGGCAGCTTTCGTAGCAGCGCGTGCTGGAGCGATGGCAATCAAGACTGAGCATGAAATCATCGGTATCGTCGAGAATATGTCGTATTACATCAACAAGGACGGCGAGCACGAATACGTATTCGGCCGGGGTGGAGGCGCGAGACTGGCGGAATCCTTGAATGCTGATCTGATGGCACAAATTCCGCTGGGCGCACCCGACAATCACATATCCGAGCCGGATTTTGCCCCGTCTGTCTACAAGGAAGACACTGATACGGGAAAGATTTATTTGGATATCGCCGATCGTGTCATTGCGAAATGCGAAGCTTAATGATTCTTTAACCCCGTAGATTATCATACCAACAAGAAAGAAAGCCAACATCCTCACGCAAGCGTGATCGATGTTGGCTTTTCTCATGCCTAAGGTATGTTTCGTATGGAATAATTAACCGCCGCCTTGTTCGCCCATTCCTCCGCTGTCTCCTTGGTCTCCGCCCTGACCGCCTCCTTCGCCCCCGCCGCTGTCCTTTCCTTTCGTGATCTTTTCATCCGGCTTCGGCTTTAACTCTTCTTGAACGGCTTTCTTTAGAAGATCCAAGATCTCCAAGCGATAAAGCGGGCTTTGCATGGACTCCTGCATGATGGACATTACTTGCTTGCGGTACTGCGTACTCTGCAGTACTTCAAGGATCATTTTATCCATCTCGGGACTTTTCATGACTTGAATAAGATCTTTCTGATAGGTCGGATCCTTGAGCAGATCCTTGTGGATCTGTTTATTTTGCTTGTTAACGGCTTTGGCGAATTCGCCCGCGAAACGGGGGTCCGTCATTAATCGTTCGATGACTTTGTTGTACTCAGGCGCGACAAGTGTTTCCTTGACCGCTAAACGCACCTGCTCTTGATCTTGAACCGACAGCAGCTTGGAACTGAATCCGGTATTCCCGGTTGAAGACATCGCGGATTCCTGAAGCGCCTTTTGGGCATCCTCTGTTTTAAGTATGTCAATAACCATTGATTTCATGTCTTTGTAGCTGATCGGTTCATTCGATGCACTGGATGGTTCTGAGCCGCAGCTTGAAAGGACGGATGTAAGAATTAAAGCGGCACCTATCCTTACGAAACGCTTAAGCATGATGTCCATGTCTCCCTTCTGCAAATAACGACATTGTTGTGGTTGTAGTATGCACAATGTTCATCGGATTATCATGGACGCGGCGTAGCTTTTTATGACGAACGTGGTAAAATGAAGGGGGTTAAGCATGCTCAAAATAATCCAAATTTTCAAGACAAGCGACGCTTTCTTCGTTTTTATTATCTTAGGGAGCGGGAGCTTAAATGCATTGTATTCGCGAAAAAACATTATAGGAGATGCAAAAGGTGAACTTACGCAAATGGTTTTTCTTATTCTGGAGCACAATGGCCGTAGGGGGAGCGGTATCAATGATCGTGGGTACGGTCATGCAATGGGCTGATCCGTCCTTTGGTTTTTTGGGGATGAAAGCGACCGGATTTAACGCACTCATGATGCTGATTGTCGGCCTGCTGTTCGGCGCATTCAGCCAAATGGGCTTTTTCTCCTATTTAACGCTCAATTACATCGCGCTTAGCGTATTCCGCAAAAATTACCTATGGAACGCCTTGCAGGCTTATACATCGCTCTTTGCACTAGGCGGAGTTGGCTATATCCTGTACCAGGAGCGGGACACGCTGCATAATAATTGGATGTTCTGGGTGCTTCCGCTGACGTTGGCGCTGGCTTCTTGGGCAGTTGCCTATGTAAAGGTGAAGCAAACGAACAACAATGCCTTTATTCCTACCCTGTTTCTGCTCATAGTCATAACGCTGCTCGAAGCATGGCAAACGCTCCATAGCAATGCCACAGCTATGACTTTTATGGTTATTCCGATGTTCGTCTGCAATGCTTACCAGATACTGTGGCTGCATCGATTGTTGCGCAAAGAGCAAACAACCGGCTCCGCATCAAATGCGAAACCGGTCGTATAGGAACAGCAGGATAGTCGAGAAGGAACACTATTCTACCGATGCATCAAGCTGTTCAAACATGGCTGTTTTATCCTGTACGGTCTTTCCTTGCAGTTCGGTTTGGGCGATTAGTTCAGAAACGGTCACGAACTCGTAGCCTTTGTCTCGCAGCTGATCAATAATGGCGGGGAGTGCCTCGTGCGTTTGCTTCACAGAGTCACTAGCATGCATTAGAATAATATCCCCAGGATGAGCCTTTGTGACGACGCGGTTGACGATTTTATCCGTGCCGATATTCATCCAATCCAGCGAGTCCGTGTCCCATTGAATAACTTTATAATTCATTTGCTCGGCGATTTTCAGCACGCGTTTGTCAAAATCGCCGTTTGGCATCCGAATCAGTGAAGGAGTCTTACCTGTTACCTGCGTCAAAATCGTCTGCGCGGTTTCGATTTGGGTGCGGATTTCTTCGTCGCTGAAGGTGCTGTAATTCCCGTGTTTATGCCCATGGCTGCCAATTTCATAACCGGCATCGACGATTTTCTTTACGATATCAGGATGCGTTTGACTCCAAGGAGAAGAGAGGAAGAAGGTTACGTTCTTCACGCCCTTTTGCTTCAGCACCTCCAAAATCGGTTCCGTACGCTTCTCCCCCCA